>NZ_JBHIPR010000047.1:0-165261 GCF_042196145.1 Bartonella sp. AP258QHHD | reverse complement strand
AATTCGTATTTTTCACATCCTACACGTTTCAAACTGAATAGAGACTGAACAATTTTGGACTTTATTGTGACAAAAAAATAAAAATTCATTTAGTTAAAACTATTATCAATACAATAAAATAAAATCATGACAGAATTTTGATTTCAATTAATGTACTCTTCTTAAGATTAATTAAGCAGCTTGTATTTAGAGCACCAGATTTTTTACTATTGGTTATAAATTATTTATTGATGAGTAATTTTTTATTGCTTGATACAATATGAATTGAACAATAGGTGTATGAACAAAAGTTATCGTTTTTTATTATAGGCTTATGGTGCTAAGATAGAACCTTATTTGTGTGATTGAATACAGTCCTGTTTGACCACTCTCTTGTGAGGCTAAATATTGAGTTCGATATCATATTATAACTGTATAAATATAATATATTGCGGGAACTTTTTTTGATATATGGGAAACATTCTTGTTGGGATATGGCTGTTAGTTTGACAGTATTGGCATAACAAAATGCATTTGACACAAGATTGCTGATGAGACGCCTGAAGGCACGTGGGCGTGCTTGTATTGGTGTAGGGCTTTCAATGGTGTAGGAAAATTGACGTTTGTGAAGATGCACATCGGTAGAGAATTTTTGCATAAGAGCATTTAAATCAAAAGTTTTAACACACTCACTTTCTTCACTACGGGCAAAAGCAAGGTAATCTTCTAACATGTTTTGCGTGTCGCTCACATCTTGTTCAAGCAGCTTGATATCAAAGTCAGTATTTGCTAACGCTTGCTGAAGTTTAAAACGGGTGAGAATGGTTCTTAAATCATGGCTTACACCCGAAAGCATCGTGGTGCGTTGTTCGATATAGTTAGAAGATGGTGAGTGTGTGTATTTTGCTGGACATGAGTTTAGGGTTTTACATACACTGGGGCATTCCCCTGGTCATGTTATTTATTTCAATGAAAAAGAGCGCTTAGCCCTCTTGGGTGATGTTCTCTTTCGTGGTTCTATTGGACGTACGGACTTCCCCTTCTGTTCTTATGAAAAATTGATGCAATCTCTTCGAGAAAAAGTTTTACCCTGAGGCGATGATGTTTGTTTTATATGTGGGCATGGTCCCAAAAGTAGCATAGGCTATGAGCTCCAAAATAATCCTTTTCTTCAAGATTTTAATATATGAGCAAATAAAAAACGCTTTGAAGCGTTTTCTTTGCCATTTAAGACTTTTTAGTAGGGCAGAACAGAAGTTAATGTAGTGGGGCATAACAAACGTGTTCCAAACCAGTACGGTCTCGGAAAGTTCCTGTTTTAGGGTTGAAAGAACGGTATTTTTTCTTGCAATATTGAAGCCAATCAGATTCTAATGATTGCTGGAGTGGCTCATATGCCACCGTTTGCTGCACTTGATAAACTCTTTGATTTTGCGGAACTTTTTGATAAATTACCTGATTTTGTGGTACTATTTGATAAACCACTTGTGGCTGTTCTGGTTTTTTTAAAATTGTACCAAGAATCGTACCTGTTGCAAGACCAAGAATACCCACCGCTAAAGCATCTCCTGAGTTATCTATATGAATATTACTGTGTTTTGTCTTTTTGCGCTCGACGTAATGATATGTTTTGTTTTCAACATGATGATAATGGTGGTGGTGGTGATGATGGTGTTGTTGTTGTTCCGTCTTACTATGTTTGGCTACAGACCTTTCATGTTTGGCTTTAAATCTTCTCTTGTCGTCATCAGAACTCTTGTGGAAATCATCAACAAACTTTTGGAAATCATCAGATAAAAAGCTACGTTTTTTATCAGAACAATGGGAGCGAGAAAAACCGCAAGGCAGAATATCAGCTTTCTTCCTCATTTCCCTTATCGCATCATCTGTTTCTTTACGCATCTTCCTCATCATATCATCTATTTCTCTCGAGATAGAGTCACTACGATTCCATGCCATATCCGCAAGCGTTGCATTTAGCGGCATCAAAACGGTCACAGTTGACATTGCTGATAATACCGCTAACCTGATCACTTTTTTCATAATGATGCTCCTTGTGTAAATTCGTATTTTTCACATCCTACACGTTTCAAACTGAATAGAGCCTGAACAATTTTGGACTTTATTGTGACAAAAAAATAAAAATTTATTTAGTTAAATCTATCGCGGAGACAGTAAAATGAAATCATAACAGAATTTTGATTTCAATTAATGTACTCTGCTTGAGGTTAATTAATAAGTTTGTATTGAGAGTCCACGATTTTTTACTATGGAATATAAACTCTTTATTTAGGGATAATTTTTTATTGTTTGGTACAATATGAATTGAACAATAGGGATATGAATAAAAGTTATCATTTTTTATCATAGGCTTATGGTGCTATGATAAAGTCTTATTTTACTTTATTTGTATTATAGGACAGTGTCCTATTTGAATATTTTCTTGTAAGGATAAATAATATTGAGTTAGATATCAGAGTATAACTGTATAAAGATAATATATTTTAGAAATTTTTTATAAAATGTTCTCTCTCATGTTGTTTTAGACAAATTGAAGCACCCTTGATGTTGGAGGTTGTCTATTTTTCGGATAACGCTGTTTGCTTTTGAGCTTTCGTCTTTTTTTAGAAGAGCTGAAGATTATTTTATGCGGTTTGAAATTTTTTGCTCCTTCATTGATTGCGTTTTTTTCGTTTTATTGTTGCTTGATTAGGGGTGTTTTTACGAGATTTTCCTTTTTGATTTTCCAAAATACCAGTGTCCATGGTTGGTCCCATGTGTGCAAGGTTTGGTTTGGAGAAAAGACTTGGTTGTAATACGCGCTCATGGGTGGATTGTTCGCTATGATGTGTTAAGGGATTTTCCGCGAGTTCTAGTTCTATCTTTTGTAATTGTTTGATTTCATCGCGAAGGTGTGCTGCTTCTTCAAAATTAAGATCAGCAGCTGCTTCATGCATTAATTTTTCGAGGTGTTTAATATGAGATGCTAAATTGTTGCCAACCATATTTTTTTTCTCGATGACATCGGGGATATTTGTACGAATATGGTTGTTTTCATAGCATGAATTGAGAATATCTCCGATATTTTTTTTGATACTTTTCGGTGTGATATGGTGTTCTTCATTATAGGCTATTTGTTTTTGTCGACGTCTTTGTGTCTCCTGTAAGGCTCGTTTTATGGAACCAGTGATCGTATCTGCATAGAGGATAACACGGCCATCTACGTTACGTGCAGCACGTCCGATTGTTTGTATGAGGGAAGTTTCAGAGCGCAAAAAGCCCTCTTTATCGGCATCTAGAATGGCAACAAAACCACATTCTGGAATATCTAAGCCTTCTCGGAGCAAGTTGATACCGATGAGGACATCAAAGGTGCCAAGCCGAAGATCGCGTAGAATTTCAATGCGTTCTAATGTATCAATGTCGGAATGCATATAGCGTACACGAATACCTTGTTCGTGGAGATATTCCGTTAAATCTTCGGCCATACGCTTGGTTAGGACGGTCACTAGTGTGCGGTAGCCTTTTTGAATTGTTTTACGAATTTCATTCACAACATCATCGACTTGATTTTTGGCTGGACGAACCTCTGTTGGTGGGTCAACAAGCCCTGTGGGGCGAATAACTTGTTCTGCAAAAGTACCGTGAGATTGTTCTATTTCCCACCGTCCAGGTGTTGCGGAGACAGCAATCGTTTGTGGGCGCATAGCATCCCATTCTTCAAAGCGCAAAGGACGGTTATCCATACAAGAAGGGAGGCGAAAACCATATTCTGCTAAGGTTGCTTTTCTGCGAAAATCACCTCGGTACATACCACCAATTTGGGGAATGGTTACATGGCTTTCATCGATAAAAACAAGAGAATTGAGTGGAATATATTCGAATAAAGTTGGGGGTGGTTCACCGGGATTTCGTCCTGTTAAATAACGTGAATAATTTTCAATTCCCGGACATGAACCGGTGGTTTCCAACATTTCCAAATCAAAAACTGTACGTTGTTCTAAACGTTGTGCTTCTAAAAGACGTCCAGCTTCGTTCAACTCATCGAGGCGTTGAACGAGTTCCATTTTGATAGATTTCATCGCTTGGTTAAGTGTTGGGCGTGGTATTACGTAGTGTGAGTTGGCATAAATTTTAATTGATTGAAGATCGCCTGTTTTTTGTCCGGTGAGAGGATCAAATTCCGTAATTGTTTCCACTTCATCGCCAAAGAGCGAAATACGCCAAGCACGATCTTCGAGGTGGGCAGGGAAAATTTCGATTGTATCCCCTCGTACACGAAAGGAACCACGAACGAAGTTGATATCTTGTCGATAATACTGTTGAGAGACTAAATCAGCCAAGAGTTTTCGTTGATTGAGTTTGTCCCCTTTTTCTATTTCGAAGGTCATGGCCGTATAGGTTTCTACGGAACCAATTCCGTAGATGCAGGAGACAGATGCGACGATAATAACATCATCACGCTCTAAGACAGCGCGTGTTGCAGCATGGCGCATACGGTCGATTTGTTCATTAATTGAGGATTCCTTTTCAATATAAGTGTCTGAGCGTGCAACATAGGCTTCTGGTTGATAATAGTCATAATAGGAAACAAAATATTCGACGGCATTATGGGGAAAAAAACTTTTAAATTCCCCATAAAGCTGCGCTGCTAGAGTTTTATTGGGAGCTAAAATCAGAGCTGGACGCTGTGTTTTTTCAATGATATTGGCCATTGTATAGGTTTTCCCTGAGCCGGTAACACCCAAAAGCACTTGTGTACGTTCATTTTTTTGAATTCCCTCAACCAGAGTTTTAATGGCTTGAGGTTGATCTCCCGCTGGTTTAAAAGATGTTTCGAGTTGAAATGGAATACCACCTTCAGATTTTTCAGGACGAATGGGGCGGTGAGGTGTCCATAATGCACCATTCTTAAAAAGAGGATTACCTGAAGCAATAAGAGCAGAAAGAGCTTCTACTGTTGCAGTAACACCATTTTTCATTGTTGTATCCTTTGATAGAAAAGTGCTGGTGATTTTAAAGAAAATACTAATTTTTACAAATTTATTACGACAACAGCAAAACGTTATTGAACAGATTTGTTTTGGTTTATTGGAGCCTTCATTAGGATATTGATCAAGTTTTTTATGAGACAAATTCTTCGAAGTATTTCTTTGGAAGGAGCATATTTGTGGTTGTTCGTGAACACTATTGTATTTTTGCCATGATGATATTCAAGAGGGCATAAGTTATTATGGCTGTTATGGAGAATAATCGGTACGTTTGGGCATTAAAGACATTGTATATGTGTGATAAAGATCATTTCCATCTTTAAATGAAAGATAACGAGATGACACCCAACCTATTTGAGTGTTATATCGGATATGGCACCAATTTCCTTCACAGTTTTTAACAAAAACTAATTCTCCAGCAGAGATTAAGCCGCAAAGTGCATATTGAGTGCTGGGACCTGTTCTAAAATTAAGATTTCTCGTAACAAAAGCATCTGCTGCCTCTGATATTGTTGTGGCTAAAAAGAAAGAGCCAAACATAGAAAAAATGACGATTTTTTTCATTTTTCTGTAAAGAATTTCTTTAGAGATTTTCTATCCTTCTCTCTTCATATTCTATATAATTTCTTTTACTAGATTATGATAAAACAGAAAAAAATACAATTCTTTCTTCTTTAGGACACTTTAAAGAGAAGAGTGAAGTTTAACGTTTTAAACACCAAAATGAGATGTTTTAATCACTATTTGTGCATGTTTTGTTTCCTTTATTTATTTTTATATGGAAAACAGCGATACTGTACTATATAATAAAAAAGATCGTAGTTTTCGGATTCCAAAAGTAATTTTGGAAGCCGTTTTTTGTATTTTTATTAAACCTTCCGTGTAATAGAAAGGGACGGATTATGGAAAAAGTTCCGATGACTACAGCTGGTTTTGAGAGTCTTAAAGAAGAGTTGCGTTGGCGTCAACAACAGGAGCGTCCGCGAATTATTGAAGCAATTTCTGAGGCGCGTGCGCATGGTGATTTATCTGAAAATGCTGAGTATCATGCAGCTAAAGAAGCACAAAGTCATAATGAGGGGCGTATAAATGAGCTTGAAGATTATATCGCACGAGCAGAAGTTATAGATGTCTCGCGTCTTTCAGGTGACAAAATAAAATTTGGTGCAACCATTAAACTCTTGGATGAGGATACTGAGGAAAAAAAAGTGTATCAGATCGTAGGGGATCAAGAAGCTGATGTAAAGGTTGGTAAAATCTCTATTTCTTCGCCTATCGCACGTGCACTTATTGGCAAGCAAGAAGGTGATGTGATTGAGGTGAATGCACCAGGTGGTGCGCATAATTACGAGATCATTAAGGTTCAGTACATCTAAATAACATATGGATTATTATGCGTGTATCTTTGGACGAAACTGAAATTATTGCGCCTCACTTTAAAAGGCGTTTGTCGGGAGTAACATCTACGATTATTCAGCTTATTCCACTGCAACGCGAACAGGGTGTGCGTATATCCACTTTGGGGTTTGGTTTACCACGAACTTTACCAACTCTTGCCTTTAGGGACCTTTTCGGACTTTGGAAAAGTCCGAAAGGGAAGCCGTTTCGTATTTGGCATGCACGACGCAATATTGAGATGCTTTGTGGGATCTTTTTGCGCGATGTTTTGCGAATGAAGCTGAAACTTATCTTCACATCGGCTTCACAACGTCATCATAAGCCTTTTACCAAATGGTTGATTCGCTGTATGGATAGGGTTATCGCTACCAGTACACGTACGGGCGTCTATTTAGAAGTGCCTCATAAGGTTATTATGCATGGGGTGGATGTGAGGCGTTTTACTCCACCACACACTCTTGATGATTACTTTTCTTCGACAGGATTTCCAGGAAAATATGCGGTAGGATGTTTTGGGCGTCTGCGCTACTCAAAGGGAACAGATTTATTTGTTGATGCCATGATAGCATTATTGCCTGACTATCCTGAATGGACAGCACTTATCGCTGGTCGTACGACAGAGCAATATTATCATTTTGAAAAAGAATTACGCCAAAAGATTGCTAAGGCTGGTCTGGATGATCGCATTATTTTTCTTGGTGAGATTCTGGACATCCCTTTATGGTACCGTCGTTTAACACTTTATGTTGCACCCTCTCGTACAGAAGGTTTCGGTTTAACACCATTAGAAGCAATGGCATCACAGGTTGCGGTTGTAACGAGTGATGCAGGAGCTTATAAAGAATTGGTTGTAGAAGCGACAGGAACAGTTGTAAAAGCAGGAGATGGAGCGGCTTTAACAGCAGCAATTGAACCTTATTTTGCTGATGTAGAAAAAACATTGGCATCCGGAAAGAAAGCTTTAACCCATGTTCGTACGCACTTTCCTTTGGAAAAAGAGGCAAGCAAGATTGAAAGTGTTTACAAAGAACTGTTTGCAGAAAAAAGACTTTGATTATTATATCAAAAATCTTCTTGAGGAATGATAAAAGTATTTTCCTTAAAGGTTTTTCATAGTTATCAAGAAAACAGCTCAATGATATAAATGTTATTTTACAAAATTTATATTGTCTTTAGTAGAACACTATAAGAAGTTCCCAAAATTTTGGATAAAAGATTAAAAATGTATACGCTTGAGAGCGATATGTAGTTTATGATAAAGCATACTAGGAGAGAAGAAAGCTACTTTTATTCATTGATATTTTAGAATAAGAAAATAATGCTTTAACTCAAGTCTGGGGATTTATGCACTATCTTATACGGGGGCGTGCTGATATTGTTGGTTTTGTAAGACTTAAATAGATAGCAAAAAAACGTTTTCTTGTCTTAAAAAGATAATGATGGTATCTCCATGGATAAAATAGTCGTACATATTTTCAATAAATTCATGATAAGATGGATTTAAGATCAATATATATATATATGATTTTTATAGATAACTTACCTTTTCAATTTGAATAAGAGCTTTGAGTAGCGTAAGATTTTCTTATGTCAAATCTGTTGATATTAACAATGAGAGCTATCTTCTTGCACATCACAATTGGAAGAAGGCATGTGGTGGATAAAAACTATTGAAGACAGGGTGTAAAGAGATTTCTTATAAATTGTCTGAAATGCAGGCTGTTACGACATTAATAGAAAGAAAATAATATGGTGGTACTAATTTATATCTTATTTTTTGGTACCGACTTGCACCTTATTGTTATTTAAGTAAAAATGATGGTGCCCATTTTATATCTTTCATGAGGGCTGTCGTGAAATGGGGGTGATGAGTATTGTGAGATGTTTTTTACAAGCTTGTGAGTTCGTAATATAATAGCATTTTTTTCTATAAGGGTGTAACTCTATTAAAGAGAAAAAACACTTTTATCAGCAAATATTCATATTTTTTGCATGAGAGATTATTCGTAAAAAAGAATGTTCTATGCGTCCACTTTATTTGATAAAGAAGATCAATAAAGTGAAGTTTTATATGTTATGGCTTTGAAAATATTGGTATTTGATTGTTTTTGTTGAATTATTTTATATCATTGATATGATGTTTTGTATGAAATTTTAGGAAATCTTCAGTAGATTGGGTGAGGAGTGAATATTATGACGCATACTGTTCTCGCCTTTTTATCTTGTAAATTTTTTATCATGGTAGCATAAAATATCTCTGCATTAGAATTGTTCACGCCAGAAAGCGGGAATAAAAAGGACGAATATTGTTATGATTTCAAGGCGTCCAGCTAACATTAGAAAACTTAAAATCCATAAAGCATGATCGTTGATTGTAGAGAAATTACCAGTGGGGCCAATAATATCTCCAAAGCCTGGACCAACATTTGAAAGTGCGGTTAAGACCCCCGTAAAGGCAGAGGTAAAGTCAAGACCGGTTGTAAGCAAAAGTGCAGTGCCGATAACAAGGCAAAACATATAAAGACAGACAAAAAACAAAACGGCTTGAGCAACATCATTTGATATATTTGAGTGATCGTAGCGCGCTTTTACAACGACATTAGGAGAAAGAAGTTTTTCTATATTTGTTTGTGTAATACGCCAAAGAATAATGAGGCGATTGATTTTCATGCCACCAGAAGTAGAACCAGCACATCCGCCTGTAAAAGAAACAATAAAGAAAATTCCAAGCGCAAACGGTCCCCAAAGTTGATAATCTTCAGCGCTGTAACCGGTGGTGCTAATAATGGATGAAAGGTGAAAAATGACATCAAGGAAAATCAAGTGGAACGCGCGATGATCATAAAACCGTAGCCATGCCGCTAAAGCAAAGCTGAAAAGGAGAACGATATGGAGAAAAACAATCACTTGTGGGTCAAGGAAGCGTTTAGAGTGTCCAGGAAGGACTAATTTAACATAAAGTACGAAAGGTAAAGCAGAAAGCAACATGAAGATTGTTGAAATAATTAAGATGGCTGGTGTATCAGAAAAATAGCCAAAAGAAGCATCATGCGTTGAAAAACCAGCTGTTGCTACTGTACTCATTGCATGGTTAATGGCATCAAATAAATTCATGCCTGCAGCAAAATAAGAAAGCATACAAGCCAATGTTAACCCAACATAAGCGATGATAATTCCGTTAGCAATTTGGTTGATGCGAGGCAATATTTTTTCAGATTTATCAGATGATTCCATATGAAAAAGTCGCACGCCACCCACACGCAGTGAAGGCAAAATTAAGAGGGCTAAACCGATAAAACCAATGCCCCCAATCCAGCATATAAGAGAACGCCATAATAAAATACTTCGCGATAAATTATCAAGATCAGAAAGGACTGTGGAGCCTGTTGTTGTAATTCCAGAAACAGATTCAAAAATGGCTCCTGCTAGAGAAATGGGAAGAGGAGAAAGATAAAGAGGTAAGGCACCTACGATGCTTCCTGTAAGCCAAAGACAAACAGTGAGCATAAAGCCAAGCCGTGCTGAAAAGCGACAAGTAGCTCCCTTAGTTGCTAAAAGAATCAGCGTTGCTAACATGGTGGTTATGGCACAAGAATAGAGAAAGCTTATCCAATTACGATTGTTGTCGTGCAAATCCACAAAAATTGGCAAAAGCATTGCTCCTCCCATGATTAAGGCAAAACGTGCACAGACATTGATAATAAATTGAAAAATGATCGTTCCCTATCTTTGTATCTCTTTTTATTATGGTTTTGTGCTCATAAGAAGTTACATTTTTCTCTTTATAGGATAAGGATTAATTCTTAACATTAGCGTGCCTTGATGAATTAGTAATCAGACCTTTTCATAAAACTTGAAAAGAAGTATACATAACATAATTAGGGCTCTTGAAAAATATTTTTTTAAAAGGCTGCATTCCGTTATCATTTATAGAATAATTAATTTATAATAAAGTGAAGGGGATTTAATGGTACAATCGCATATTCGTCTGCTGATTATTGGCTCAGGTCCGGCTGGTTATACAGCGGCGGTCTATGCAGCAAGAGCAATGCTTAAGCCTGTTTTGGTGACGGGCTTGCAGCAGGGGGGACAATTGACAATTACAACTGATGTTGAGAATTATCCAGGTTTTGCAGATCCCATTCAAGGACCATGGTTGATGGAACAAATGGCAAAACAAGCTGAGAATATGGGGACAAAAATTGTTTATGATACAATTATAAAGGCTGATTTGTTGAAGTATCCTTTTGTCTTATATGGGGATTCAGGAACACAATATTCTTGTGATGCACTGATTATTGCAACAGGAGCTCAAGCGCGCTGGCTTGGTTTAGAAAGTGAACAGACCTTTATGGGCGGAGGTGTTTCCGCTTGTGCTACATGTGATGGCTTTTTTTATCGTGATAAGGACGTTATTGTCGTGGGAGGAGGAAATACGGCTGTTGAAGAAGCACTTTATTTATCGCATTTGGCTAAAAGTGTAAGCGTGGTTCACAGGCGGGGGCAGTTTCGGGCAGAAAAAATTTTACAAGATAGGTTGCTGGCTTGTAATAATGTGCGTGTTCTTTGGGATCATGTGGTTGAAGAAATTGTGGGGCTGCCAGCTCAAGATTCAATGGGCGCTGTTGTAACAGGGGCACGTCTGAAAAATGTTAAGACAGGTCACGAGATGAAAGTGAATGCAGAGGGCATATTTATTGCCATTGGGCATGATCCTGCTGTTTCTCTGTTTGAAGGACAGCTGAAACAAAAACGAGGCGGCTATTTATGGACAGCACCCGACTCAACAGCAACAAGCATTGCTGGTGTTTTTGCTGCTGGGGATGTGACAGATGAAACATTCCGCCAAGCTGTAACAGCTGCGGGAAGAGGATGTATGGCAGCGTTGGAAGCAGAACGGTTTTTGGATATACCCAGGCGTTAGTCATTCATTGAGAACATAGAGAATATAGAGGTAGAATTAATTGTGGCGCCACCGTTGGATTGGGATAAGTTAAGGGTTTTTCACGCTGCAGCAGAAGCGGGATCTTTTACGCATGCTGCTCAAAAACTTCATTTATCTCAATCAGCCGTTTCACGACAGGTTTCGGCTTTAGAACAAGAGGTTGGGGTATCCTTATTTCAACGTCATGCGCGTGGTTTGATTCTTACAGAACAGGGAGAAACTCTTTATCGTACAGCTCATGATGTTTTGATGAAGCTTGAAAGTGTGCGTTTGCAATTAAGTGAAAGCTATGCAAAACCAACGGGGCACTTGCGTGTGACCTCGACCTTTGGAATGGGGGCAGGGTGGATTGCAGAGCGTATGCCAGAATTTCTTAGTCTTTATCCTGATATGCAGGTTCAGCTTTTGCTTTCCGATGAAGAGCTTGATTTGACAATGTGTCATGCGGATTGTGCTGTTCGCTTACATCAACCCAAACAACCTGATCTTATACAAAGAAAACTCTTTACAATTCATATGCATGTCTATGCTTCGGAAAAGTATATTGCAAATTATGGAAAGCCGGAAAAATTGTCTGATCTCGATGAGCATCGTATTATTTCGTTCGGTGAACCTGTTCCACCTTATTTGTCTGGTTTAAATTGGTTGGAAAAGGCTGGTAGAAGTGATGGATCATTGCGCGTTTCAGTTTTACAAATCAACAATATCATCTCAATAAAGAATGCGCTTATGCGTGATCTTGGGATTGCTGTGCTTCCTGATTATATCGTCAATAATGATGAGCATTTAGTGCGTCTTTTTCCTGATATGGTTGATATTCCTTCTTTTGATACTTCTTTTTGTTATCCTTATAATTTAAAGAATTTGGCAAGGTTAAATGCTTTTCGAGATTATATTTTTTTAAAAGCTCGCCAGTGGTCTTTTTAATATTAATATCTTAATTTATAAGGAATAATTAGCTGTTTTGCAACTTGAGACTCCCGTAATATTCTTTCGTTTCAAATTTGCCTATATTGAATCAATTAAAATTATTTGTTGCACATTAAAAGTGGAGGGAGTCCGTACGGGTAAATATTTTTGAAAAGAGGGATAAATGTTTTTTATGAATACTAGCAACCGTGAGGGTTATTATATATTGAAAAATGGACAATCGTGTGATGGTGTAGTTAACATTTTTACTATTTAATTAAAGAGAGTGGTACATGATGGAGACAAATTTAAAGCTATGTGTTTATTGCATAGCAGATACGCTTAAGTCTTTATTGTGCTTTTCCTTATAAAATGACATAGAATACTATCTCTTGATTATGTTGCCTCCCAGTTTCGTTTTCTTGAGTGTTCCCTTACGAAGATCTATCAGATTGATTTTATCTCTGAGGATTTTCCAAATTTGCCGGACATATGTCCGGCTTTTTTTTAAATTTTTGAAAGAGTCCCTAGAAATTGCAATATATGGGAAGATGATAAAGAAAAAATTTCGAAACTGGTGGATATCCAACAATTTTTTTAAGAATACTAAAATTCAATGAGGAGTTTGAGAGGGGATATTCTATTGTACTGTAAAAGTCTGTCTTTTAGGGGTGTGATATAAAATATTTAAAACCTTATACATGAAGTGCTTTTTATTAGAATGTGAGGTGAATATTTAAGGCAGGTCTTGTTCATAAAGCCTATGAAGTAAATCAAGTAGTTATTAAATAGAACTTAAAGGAAACTGGATTGCTTACACAACGATGGGAGGTGGCTTCTTCTTCGTTTTAGGACGAAGAAGAAGCTGAGAAATAGAAGAGATTTTATTGTAAGGGCCTTTGATTATAAGGGCAATTGTGTTTAAAAGTGCTCGGTCTTTTTTAGAGTTATAAATTGAATGGAGAAAGTAGAATAGGCTTGTCATCTCTTATGATAATAGACCGATTCATTTATTTGATAGCTAAATTTTTTTGATCTTTATCTACAGCATCTATTTTTGTGTTTATTCATAGATATTTTTGCTGAATCGATAGATTTAGACCATGACACAGTTTCAGATATTTTCTCGGATATACTAACATTCGGCAAAAAACAATCACAAGAGATGATATTAAAAATTTTAAATTAAACTGTTGCAAAAACGCTGTATACGTATACAAGCTTTTTCAAGTAATTCTTCTGATGTTGCATAAGAAATACGAAAAGTTGATCCAAGTCCAAAAGCAGATCCTTGGACGACAGCAACAGCTTCTGTTTCTAGAAGCGCTATGGCAAAGTCTTCATCATTCGTAATACGTTGACCATTGGGTGTTTTCTTTCCAATAAGTCCGGTGCAAGAAGGATAAACATAAAAAGCACCCTCAGGCGTTGGACAGTGAATGCCAGGAGCTTGATTTAGCATGGAGACAACGAGATCACGGCGTGCTTGAAAAATACTTTTATTTTTAGCAATAAAGTCTTGTGGCCCGTTGAGTGCTTCAACCGCAGCCCATTGTGAAATGACACTTGTTCCAGATGTTTGCTGTCCTTGAATGGTATCCATGGCTTTAATGAGTTCTTGTGGTCCGCCTGCATAACCGATTCTCCATCCCGTCATCGCATAGGCTTTAGAAACACCATTCATTGTGAGTGTACGCTCATAAAGCGCTGGTTCTACTTGAGCTGGAGTCACAAAGGTAAAACCCTCATATGTGAGATGTTCATATATATCATCGGAAAGGATATAAACATGAGGATATTTTACTAAAACATCTGTAAGTTTTTTCAATTCATTATGTGTATAAGCGGCACCTGATGGATTTGAAGGAGAGTTAAAGATGAACCATTTGGTTTTGGGGGTAATGGCAGCTTCTAGCTCTTGTGGTTGGAGTTTATAAGAAAATTCGGCTTTTGTTTCTAAAAAGACAGGCGTACCATCGTTGAGTGCGACCATTTCTGGATAACTAACCCAATAAGGGGATGGAATGATGACCTCATCTCCTTTATTCAAAGTTGCCATGAATGCATTAAAGAGAATTTGTTTTCCACCGGTACCAACAATAATTTGTTCTGGTTGGTAAAGAAGATTATTTTCTCTTTTAAACTTTGCAGAAATTGCTTGGCGCAATTCTGGAATTCCTGATATGGGAGGGTATTTTGTTTCTCCCCTTCGAATAGCTTCAATAGCCGCGTTTTTGATGTTGTCTGGGGTATCAAAGTCTGGCTCTCCAGCACTTAAAGCAATAACATTGCGCCCTAATGCTTTTAAATGGCGGGCCTTTTGAGAAGCAGCAATTGTTGCAGAAGGTTTGATACGAGACAGTTTGTCGGCAATAAAAGCCATAATTTTAAATCCTTATATTATATCAACAAATGGTTATTGCTTTAAGGATATTCTATAAGAGATTATATTGTATGCAATAAAAAACTTCCAAAATACTCTTACACGGGCTTTATATTCTTCTTTTTTGAGATATTTTACAAGATAATCTCTTCGTAGATTTTATGAAAGTTTTTGAGGAAGTATAAGAGAGGTTTGATAAATTGTGCAAAGGAGATAAGCAGTCTTTTATTTTAACAAGGTAAAATAATGCTTTATACAAAATAAAAAAATCTTCGTCTTTACAGACGAAGATTTCTAAATAAAATATTGCAGAATTTAAACTTTAAAGTGCTGCAAGGTTACCAGCGGCAAATTTTCCTGAACGACGATCTTGAAGAACATCATAAGAGATTTTTTGCCCTTCATTAAGACTGTTTAGACCTGAACGCTCGACGGCAGAAATGTGTACAAATACATCTGCACTACCATCGCTAGGCTGAATGAATCCGAAACCTTTTGTTGTATTAAACCACTTAACTGTTCCTGTAGACATAGGAAACTCCTTAGAATATATAATTATATTGAGCATTGAAGCTTTCATTTCTTCAATACGGTTGTAGATCGAAATTAGGTGGGAGAAGTTTCGTCGAAAGTGCAGATTGCACAGGAAAGAAAGTCACGTAACCGAAAATTCGATGAAACCTCTATAAAAGTTTTTAGAACAAAAAGCAAGTCTTAATCAATTTTTATATAAAGAAAAAATAAGAAAACAGTGTATATTTTGCTAAGTAGAAAAAAATTCAACTAAAATAACTTTGTAGTGAACGTACCTCAAGGTGCCTTTTTTTGAGTGCTTTGATCGCTTCTACGACGGCTTCGGCTCCAGCTATTGTTGTATAATAGGGAACATTTTGCATGAGTGCTGCATAACGTAATGATTTTGAGTCTGAGATGGCACTGGCAGTGCTAGTTGTATTAAAAATCAATTGAATTTGGCGATTACGAATAGCGTCTTCAATATGGGGGTGTCCCTCTAGAACTTTGTTAATTTTTTTTTGCTTCAACGTGGTGTTCGGTGAGAAATTTTTGTGTTCCACTTGTGGCGACAACAGAAAAGCCAAGCTCAGTTAAACGTTTTACAGGATTTAAGATGCGTTTTTTATCTTCATCCCTTACAGAAACGAACAAAGTTCCCTTTTTAGGGAGTTTTACACCAGCTCCAAGTTGGGCTTTAGCAAAAGCAAGCGAAAATTCATAGTCAAGTCCCATAACTTCACCGGTTGAGCGCATTTCTGGACCAAGAAGTGTATCAACACCTGAAAAACGAGCAAAAGGAAATACTGCTTCCTTGACGGCAATATGTTGTTTTTTTGCAAAGAAGGTAATCCACCATAAGCTTCAAGAGCATCATGAAGCGTTTCTCCTGCCATAATACGTGCAGCCATTTTAGCAATAGGGCGACCAATCGTTTTTGCAACAAATGGGACAGTACGTGAAGCACGGGGATTGACTTCTAAGACATAAATGGTGTCATCTTTTATAGCATATTGTACATTCATTAAGCCGCGAACATGAAGTGCTTGTGCTAATGCTTTGGTTTGGCGCTCTAATTCAGTAACTATTTTATTTGAGAGCGTATGGACTGGTAGAGAACATGCTGAATCACCAGAGTGGATACCAGCTTCTTCAATATGTTCCATAATACCAACGATTAGTGTTTCGTTACCATCACATAGACAATCAACATCTACTTCAATTGCTTCTGTTAAATAGGTATCAAAGAGAAGCGGATTTTTACCAAGCAATATATTGATTTGTCCTGTTGTGTCGTTAGGATAACGGACTTTGATATCTTCTGAAATTAATTCAGGGACACTCTCAAGTAAATAATTTTGTAAGCTACGTTCATCACGAATAATTTGCATAGCACGTCCTCCTAAAACATAAGAGGGACGTACAACCAAAGGGAAGCCTAGTTCGTGGGCAATGAGGCGTGCTTGTTCAATGGAGTGGGCAATACCATTTTGAGGTTGTGTTAAATTAAGTTTAAATAACAGTTTTTGAAAGCGGTCTCTATCTTCTGCTAAGTCGATAGCGTCAGGTGAAGTACCTAGGATGGGGATATTGTGTTTTTCTAGAGCGCTTGCCAATTTCAAGGGTGTTTGTCCGCCAAATTGGACGATGACTCCAACCAAATCTCCTTTTTCCTGTTCTGCTTCTAAAATAGCGATAACGTCTTCTGTTGTTAAAGATTCAAAGTAAAGGCGATCAGAGGTATCATAGTCGGTTGAAACTGTTTCAGGATTACAGTTAATCATAATCGCTTCAAATCCTGCATCACGCAGTGCAAAAGCAGCGTGGCAGCAACAGTAATCAAATTCAATACCTTGCCCAATGCGGTTTGGTCCACCGCCTAAAATAGCAATTTTTTTGCGTTCAGAAACGTGTGCTTCCGAGTGCTCTACACCTGCAAAGGGAACTTCATATGTTGAATACATATAGGCTGTAGGAGAAGAAAATTCAGCGGCACAAGTATCAATCCGTTTGAAGACGTGTTTAACATTCAGTGATTTACGTAAAGCTGCGATATAATCGGGTTCTTTCCCTGTAAGGGAGGCTAATCGCGCATCTGAAAAGCCCATAGCTTTTAACATACGTAAATTATCTGCGTCTTGGGGTAATCCATGAATGCGGATACGCTGCTCCATTTCAATGATGGAGGCTATTTGTTCTAAAAACCACGGATCAATTTTGCTAATTTGGTGAATCTCATTTAAGGGTAAGCCTGTGCGCATGGCTTGAGCAATATAGCGTAGACGATCAGGGCTTGGTATGGCAATGGCTGAGCGTATAGAACTTTTTTCATCACCTTCAGCATGCTCTGGAATCACAATTTCATCAAGACCCGTAAGCCCTGTTTCAAGTCCACGGAGTGCTTTTTGTAACGATTCTTGAAAAGTGCGTCCAATTGCCATGACTTCTCCTACAGATTTCATCGCAGTTGTGAGGACAGGTGATGAACCGGGAAATTTTTCGAACGCAAAACGAGGAATTTTTGTCACAATATAGTCAATAGAAGGTTCAAATGATGCTGGTGTTGCACCACCCGTGATATCATTTTTTAATTCATCAAGTGTATAACCAACAGCCAGTTTAGCCGCTACTTTGGCAATGGGAAACCCCGTTGCTTTTGAGGCAAGCGCTGAAGAGCGAGAAACACGCGGATTCATTTCAATAACAATGAGGCGCCCATTTTCAGGATTGACAGCAAACTGTACATTGGATCCCCCCGTTTCAACACCAATTTCTCGCAAAACAGCAATCGAAGCATTACGCATACATTGATATTCTTTATCGGTTAAGGTGAGAGCAGGTGCTACAGTGATCGAATCACCGGTATGAATCCCCATTGGATCAATGTTTTCAATAGAACAAACGATGATACAGTTGTCGTTCTTATCACGAACAACTTCCATCTCATATTCTTTCCACCCTAAAACACTTTCTTCAATTAATACTTCTGTTGTTGGTGAAGCTTCAAGCCCACGTTCAATAATTTCATAGAATTCAGAGCGGTTATAAGCGATTCCACCACCAGTTCCACCAAGGGTGAATGAAGGACGAATAATAGCTGGAAGCCCAACAACATCAAGAGCTTGAACTGCTTTTGCTGTTGCATGAGCGATATAATGTTGTTTGCGATCAGCTTCGGTATGTCGCCAGTTGCGCTCAAGTTCTTCGAGTGCTTTGTCAAGCGCAGCACCAGAAAGTTTTGCTTTAAGTTCAGCACACGTTTTTGCGTGTTGTTGGCGATTTTCTTCTTTCAGTTCTGTTGCATTGGCTAACATAGAGCGTGGCGTTTCCAAACCGATTTTTGCCATCGCTTGGCGGAATAAAGCACGATCTTCAGCTTTATCAATAGCATCAGCATTGGCTCCTATCATTTCAACATGATAGCGGTCTAGAATACCCATACGCTTTAATGATAAAGCAGTATTGAGGGCTGTTTGTCCTCCCATAGTGGGCAAAAGGGCATCGGGACGCTCGTGAGCAATAATTTTGGCAACTATTTCAGGAGTAATGGGCTCTATATAAGTTGCATCAGCTAGATCTGGATCTGTCATAATCGTGGCAGGATTAGAATTTACCAAAATAATTCGGTAACCTTCTTCTTTTAATGCTTTACAGGCTTGAGTGCCTGAATAATCAAATTCACATGCCTGACCAATGATAATAGGTCCTGCTCCGATGATAAGAATAGATTTTATATCTGTGCGTTTGGGCATGACTTTTTCCTATGACAAATATCTGTGTGTGATTGTTGCGGGCAAAATATTTTAGTTCTGAGGCTACCGTCATTTTATAAGTTAAGTGAAAAAGAAAGTAAGCATTAAAATACCTTTTCCATGCTTTTTTTCATAAAATTGAAGATAAATTTCTTTTTTGAGTTGAGTCATCTCGTCAGTTTATCAAAAGTATGACCTTTGATAAAAAATAATAACAGTGCTCCAACAAATTAGAATATTCAAGCATACTGTGGAGCATAAAAAGCCGGAACATCTTTCCAATCCATTGCCGGCATACTTTCTTTGTGTTTTATGACGTTTTTTGCTTAAGAGAGCACGCGCTTTTTCTGTTGCTTGTAAAACATAAGCTATTATTTATGGTTCGATGGGATTTCGTAAAATAAAATGGGAAGCTTATCGTGTTGTTCCGTAAAATACTGCCGTTTAGAGTTGTGATATAAGGTATGAAAATTTACCACATTAAGGTGTTTTTGTTAGAGTGTATGATAGAATTCAGAGCAGGATTTGTCTGTAGAGAGCTTATGAAATAAACCATATCAAATGGGTTCAGTTGGAATCTGTTATATAAAAAGCAAGATTGTTGATAGATCAGCTCTGGTCGAAGTTTCCGTCTTAGGGTAGGAAGAAAGTCAATCTATGTATCTTTCCATTTCATAAAAAGGTGAGAGTGTATTTAATACAATGGCTAAGGAGATAATTTCAGAATGATTTTGTTTGTTTTTAAAAGATAGTGAATACTCTCCCTTTACTTTATGGATGATGTTCAAAACTTTTTAAAATATAAAGAAGGCTAAAATGCTGAATATTTCCCAAACGAGAGTATTCTGTCTGAAAGATGTATCAATAGGAAAGCTTTTGGTGGCTAGGTCTCAAAAAGGGATTTGTCATATAGCGTTAGGAGACACTATAGAGCAATTATTACAGGAGTTTACGATACGCTTTGGTGATGTACAACAAGTTGTAGGTGACAATACATTTAAGAGAGAAGTTGCCCATATTATAGCCATGATAGAAACACCTAAGCTGGTAAAAAAATATAATTTTCCCTTAGATATAAATGGTACAGTTTTTCAACGACAAGTATGGGCAGTATTATGTGATATACCATGTGGTGAAACAATTTCATATGAGATCTTAGCATGCCGTATTGGTATGCCGAAAGCTTTTCGTGCCGTTGCTCATGCCTGTGCACGTAACGAATTGGCTATTATCATTCCGTGTCATCGTGTTGTGCGTAAAAATGGTTTTATTTCAGGGTATCGTTGGGGGGAAAAACGGAAACAGATTTTACTACAACGGGAACAAAATGGAAAAATTTAACTTTGTGTGATGGGCATTATAATCGTTACAGTTGTTCCTTTCATTTCTTTTGAAGTAATTTCAAGTTTTCCTTTGTGGAGTTCTAGCAAGGAGCGTGAAATGGCTAATCCAAGACCTGAGCCCGTATGAGATTTAGTGAGCTGATTTTCGACTTGTTCAAAAGGTTGCCCAAGTTTTTTAATTGCTGATTGGGGAATACCAACGCCTGTATCTGTAATTTTAAAAATAAGGTTATTTTTTTCTTGAAAGCGCAGACATCAATATTTCCGCCAGAAGGCGTAAATTTAACGGCATTAGAGATGAGATTAAGGAAAATCTGTTTCATTGCACGACCATCAACTTCAGCATGAAGTTCTGGGGTAATGTTTGTTGTAACAACAATATTTTTTTCTTGAGCTTGAGGTGTTAGTGTTCGTACTGCTTCACTAATGATGGGCTCAAGATCGGTATTTTTACAATCAAGCGTAA
The DNA here is from genome assembly GCF_042196145.1 of Bartonella sp. AP258QHHD. Taxonomy (NCBI): domain Bacteria; kingdom Pseudomonadati; phylum Pseudomonadota; class Alphaproteobacteria; order Hyphomicrobiales; family Bartonellaceae; genus Bartonella; species Bartonella sp. AP258QHHD. The sequence continues at coordinate 144,582 of NZ_JBHIPR010000047.1, read as the reverse complement.
ATCTTCCTGCTTCGATTTTTGACATATCAAGGATGTCATTGATAAGGGTTAGAAGATGGGTTCCTGAATTGTAAATATCATGCATATATTCCTTATAGCGTTGTGAACCAAGAGGACCAAAAGTCGATTGCAACATGATATCTGAAAAACCAAGAATAGCATTCAGAGGCGTGCGCAATTCATGAGACATATTGGCTAAAAATTCTGATTTAGCCTTATTAGCACTTTCGGCGCGTTCTTTTTCTGCTTTCAGACTTTTATTAAGTTTTTCAACTTCTGTTGCGCGTTGTTGAGCACTCCCTCGCGCGCGCTTGAGTTCTTGAATGAAAGAGAAAAGACGCCTTTCACTGTCTTCAAATTTTTCCTGTTGTTGTTTAAGCTCAGAAATGTCAGTACCAATACAAACCAATCCTCCATCTTGGGTTCGTCGTTCGTTAATTTTGAGCCAACAACCATCTGCCGTTTGGCGAATACTGGTTAAGTTACCAGTACCATCATCTTTAAGGGGATATTCACTGAGTGCAGGGCGTGCCATGGCTTCGACGGTTGCACGTTGGATACCTGATTGGAGAATTTGTTTAGGAATAGCGGCATATTCGCAAAATTTGCTGTTGGACATGACTAAACGTCCTTCAGCATCCCACAAGACGAAAGATTCTGAAATGTTTTCAATCGCATCACGGATACGAAGGTCGGCTTGCGCTGTTTGTTCAGCCAATTGTTGCTGTTCACTAATATCGAAGGAAATACCAACCAAATGGGGTTCTTCTTCTTCAGTAACTTCGGCACGAATGCGCATCCATACATAATGACCATCAGCATGACGCATAGGAACGTTAATATCGATATGCTTTTTTTTACCGCTCATTAATTCCTGAGCAAGGTCAAAAAAATTCGCATCATTTGGATTGATAATGGCGCTAATTTGGGAAATTGAGAGCAATGCATCTTGAGGGACATAGCCGAGCATTTCGTACATTGCTCGTGACCAGTAGACGCGTCCACTTGCCATATTCCAATCCCATAGTCCACAGCGTCCACGCATCATTGCCATATCAATACGGTTTTGAATTTTTTCTGAAACAAGATCTGTTTTGCGTGCTCGTACAATTTGGTTGTAATAAGCATAAAGAAGAGCAAGGATAACGCCACTAGTTCCAATGAACATGGTTATATTTAACGAGAGAGCTTTCCGCCATTCCATGTAAATATGTTGCATTTTTTCACTGGTGAATACCCCATATTGTCCATTTTCTGTTTGCTGAAAGGAAGCGAGAGCAGGAATATCTTTTCCTATTGTAATTTTCATGATTCCAGCATGTTTTCCTAGAGCTTGTAAAGTAATGCTTTCAGAGGTAAAATTCTGTAAGGGTTTTCCTAAGACAATCTCGGAACTTGATGAAGCTAGGACATTGCCTTTTTGATCGACAATAGCAATAACAGCGCTGGTTTTTATAAAACCTTTGTTACGAAAATTAGTCAGGATATTTTGTAAATGATTATGAGAAAGAGCAGCAGCTTTTCCTTGTCGAGTGGCGGCAAGTAAGTCACGGTCGATTGTATTGGTAATATGAGAAGCTAAGAGAGCGATGGTAGAATGCGTGTTTTTATCAATTGTGTTGCGCCAATCATAGATTGATAGGAAACGGATTGCTGCTAGTATAACAAGAAATGCAAGAATTACAAATGGGAGTGAACGTCGCAGCCAAGGTTCAATAAAAAGAAGTTTTTTATAGGCAGAACCAGAAAACAGATTGGTACGCTCTGTCCGCTCCTTGCGACTTTGAGCGCTTGATTTTGAATCAGCATACACCTCCCTTGGCGCATTATATGCGTCCAATTTAGCCATCTCGCGTTCCTTTAATTCTGGAATAATGTGATTTAAAAACTGCTTCGATATTCATAGTAACCCCATCGAGTGCAATGAATCAAAACAGGAGTCTTCTGTCCAGTCTTTTTTAAAAAAAAATAATTTTACTTTTATGATTTTGGAATATGAAAAGAAAAAAGTACTTTAAACGTGATCTATAAACAGGCTTAGATTGCCTGTTTATAGATTTAATGATGATCGAATAGTTTATAGAATTTATTTTAAAAAATATTATAGCATATTGATTTAAAATAATTTTTTGTTTCAAGTAAGCAGACGGTTGATGATATCAGCAACATCGCTTGATAATTTTGGCGCAGCAGCAATCATTTTTAATTCAGTTTCAAGTTTTTGTTGTCGAATAGGTTCTAATTGTCGCCAAGAGCGCATCATTGTTAATAATCGTGAAGCAAGCTGTGGATTTTTTTGTCAATTTCCAAAATAACTTGGCAAAGAAAATGATAAGATGCTCCATCCATCCTGTTAAAGCCCGTGAGATTGTTAGAGGCAAAAACACCGATTAGAGAACGTACACGATTAGGATTATCTTGTGAAAACAGCGGATGTTGCATGAGCTTTTGAACATTCTCGAGTGTTGATGTGCCAGCAACCATTGCTTGAATAGAAAACCATTTATCCATGACCAAAGGGTCATTCTGATAGCTGTTTTCAAAATCATTTAAGGCATTTTGTGCCTGCTCATTTTCATTAAAACGCTTCACGAGAACAGCGATACTCGCCATACGGTCAGTCATATTATCAGCTGTTGCATACTGTATAGCAGCTCGATTTGGATTGGCTTCAGCAATGGAAAGGTAATCCAGTATGATATTCTTTAATGCTCGCTTTCCAGCTTGTGCAGTGTTTGGTGAATAGGGCTCTTGGGTTTGCATTTGTCCATAGAGTTTTGTTAAGAGCTCTTGGTGAGTTTGTGCAAGTGAAACTAAAAACTGATTGCGGACATAATGAATACGATCTGGGTCAATATTTTTACCGATTGTATGAGCAAGCTCAACTTCACTAGGTAAATTTAAACAGAAGGCACGAAATTCAGGCTCTAAGGTTTCATCTGTTATGATCGTTTCAATCAGCTTTAGCAAAGCAGAAGGGAGTGTTGCTTTTTCTTGTGTTTTATCTTGAATGCTTTGAATCAAAGCTTGCGTCATTAAATGATTAAGAGATTGCCAGCGATTGATGTGATTGTCATCATGTTGTGCAAGAAAAATAAGTTCTCTTTCATTGAATGGAGTGTGTAGAATGATTGGTGCTGAAAAGTCTCGCAGCAGTGATAAAACGGGTTTTTCACGCAGTCCCTTTAATGTAAAGGTTTGGCTTTCCTTGGATAAAAGCATAACATCTGATTGAATATTTGTATCTGCTTCATAGGTGAGGTTTTCTCCGTTAGGTCCTAACAAGCCAAATACGATAGGGATAAGCATAGGCTTTTTTGTATTTTGTTGTGGGGTTGCGGGAATATGTTGCTTTGCATGAATTGTTAAAACACCATCGCTATAATGACTATCGATTTCTACATTGGGTGTTCCTGCCTGTTCATACCATAGCATGAATTGGGAGAAGTCTTGACCAGACACTTCAGCAAAACAGGTAATAAAATCTTCAATTGTACAAGCTTGTCCATCATGACGTTGAAAATAAAGATCAGTGCCTTTACGAAAAAGAGTAGGACCTAAAATAGTCCGTATCATGCGAACAACTTCAGCACCTTTTTCATAAACAGTTGTTGTGTAAAAATTATTAATTTGGCTATATTGACGAGGACGCACAGGATGCGCAAGAGGTCCTGCATCTTCTGCAAATTGCGTCGCTTTTAATGCTTTTACATTTTCAATTCGCTGTAGGCTGCGTACATTTTGATCTGATGAAAATTCCTGATCACGATAAACAGTGAATCCTTCTTTTAAACAGAGTTGAAACCAATCGCGACAGGTAACACGATTACCGCTCCAATTATGAAAATATTCATGTGCAATGACACGTTCAACATTTCTATAATCTTGATCGGTTGCTGTTTCAGGATCGACAAGAACATATTTATCATTAAAAACGTTAAGGCCTTTGTTTTCCATTGCTCCCATATTAAAGTCGGAAACAGCAACAATATTGAAAACATCAAGATCATATTCGCGCCCAAAACATTGTTCATCCCAACGCATGGAACGTTTAAGAGCATCCATTGCATAGGTTGCGCGTTCGGTTTTTCCTTTTTCTACATAGATACCAAGCTCGATACGTCGTCCAGATACAGTTGTAAAATGGTCTTCTAACTTATCAAGATCTCCACCTACTAAAGCAAAGAGATAAGATGGTTTGGGATAAGGATCTTCCCAAATGGCAAAATGGCGATTATTTTCTAAAGTTCCTGTTTCCACCAGATTACCATTTGAAAGCAAGATTGGGATTGTTTGGGTATCTGCTTCAATTTTCACTCTATAGGTAGAAAGAACATCTGGGCGGTCGTAAAAATAAGTAATACGACGAAAACCTTCCGATTCGCATTGTGAGCAATAAACACCATTTGAAAGATAAAGCCCCATAAGTTGGCGGTTGCTTTCAGGATTCAGTTCCGTAACCAATTTCAATGTAAAAGGAACCGTTGGTGGCGTTGTAATTTCTAAACGTGAAGGCGTCACTTTATAAGTGTTTGGGGCTAATATCTCATCATTAATAGAAACGGAAATTAAAGTAAGATCATCACCAGAAAGAACAAGAGGTGTTAATTCTTTTGTATCGTGACGGGATTCAATAGACAATATGGCTGTAACATAGGTTTTTGTCGGTGCTAATTGGAAAGAAAGTTGTGTTTTAGGGATAACGTAAGGGGTTGGTTGGTAGTCTTCCAAACGATAAATAGATGTTATTGGCTGTTTCATAGTTTTTTCCCATTTGTATTTTAAGAGTTAAAGAAGGGTGTGTTAATTTTAGAAGCAATATAGGATTAAAGAATTACAAAAGGCTGTCGAGGCGATTTTTTACTTCTAAGAAGTCTATCCATGTAAGCTTCTTTTGACTAGGGGTTCTAAGAAGGTAAGCTGGGTGGAAAGTTGGCATAACAGGTATTTTTATATTATCCTCGCTTTCATAGATATGCCATTTCCCTCTTGTTCGGATAATCCCATTTTGAGATCCAGTAAGAAACTGTGCAGCAACGCCTCCTAGTGCTATAAGAACACGAGGACGCGCTAAATAAATGTGCCGTTCAATAAAAGGGCGGCACAAGGCAACTTCTCTTGGTGTTGGTGTACGATTTCCTGGCGGACGCCAAGGAATAGTGTTGGCAATGTAAACATTATTTCTTGTTAAGCCAATTGATGCGAGGATTTTATTAAGCAACATCCCGGCTTTTCCCACAAAAGGAATTCCTTGTATATCCTCGTCTCGTCCTGGTGCTTCGCCTATAAGCATCAGGGGGCTTCCTGCTGTTCCATCTGAAAAACAGGTATTTTTTGCTGTCAATTTTAATGAACAGCCATTAAATGCAAGGAGAGCAGATTTTAATTCATCAAGTGTCTTTGCACTTTTTGCACTCTCTATAGCTGTGGATTCATTTTGTATAGTCCTAGAGTTATGCAGCTGATGATGATCTAATTTTACGGTTGGAGATGTTTTGGGAGATGCTTGTTGATTATGAGAAATGTTCACGACAGATATTAATTTTCTCTCTGAACAAGCAGACTGCTTAAAACGATCAATAGGAAAATCTGTCAGAACGGCATCCGCACCACTTTCTTTATAAAAGTTTAAGAGTTCTTCATAGGAAATTGAGCATGGTGTTTGATTTAACATTTTATTTTTTCTAATGATCTAGCGATTATAGATCAAACAAAATTATCCTTCAAGTTTTATTAAATGTATTCGCTAGCCATTAATGTATAAGAACGCTGATAGGATTCTCTCTTTTCACAAAAAAGGCAAATCGTAAAATGCGAATGTTCGCGATTATATACATCTTTAAATGTACAATTTGTTTAAATTGCGCTATTTCAACTTTTTAAACAGACTAAACTCACTCATACTAAAAGAATTTTTTACTGAATGCAAGTGGTGTGATAATATTTTTTATCATTATATTCTATATTTAATACTTAATGAAAGTGAATTTTGTAGTATTTTATTTATAGGATTAATTATAAATTTTATATTATTATATTTTTTTAATAACTTTTATTAAAAAAATTAAATATATTAATTGAAATATATAAATATTACTTTTATATGAGAAAATACTAAGACGTTATAAACTATTTTTACAATGGGTTAAAAGCAATGTGTGGATATATGCTTTTGCTTTTTTTACAGCTGAAATGAGAGGTTCATTTAATGCTAAATGCGCTGCAATAGCGCTTGAGAGAATGCAACCTGTTCCTCGCATTGTTCCTTTTAAACGTGGAGTAGAGATATTTATGACTTCAGTTTTGTCAATGAAGCTATCAATTGCAAGAGGCCCCTCTGCATGTCCCCCTTTTACTAAAATAGAGCGAGCTCCCAATGACAAAAGTTTTTTTGCTTGTTGTATTGCTTGCTTATCATGAGATGCCAATGGACTGTGGCTAAGAAGAGCGAGTTCTTCTCTATTCGGTGTTAAAAGATCAACATGAGGAAGCAGTTTATCGATCATCGTGTCGATGATTGTTTCCGTTATTAGTTTTCCTCCTGATGAAGCGACAAGTACAGGGTCCAAAATAACTGGAACATGGGGATAGTCTTTGAGTACGTTACAGATTGCTGCTATAATTGCTTTTGTCCCCGTCATACCGATTTTTATTGCGCTTATTGGATTTGCTTCTAGGGCAGCACGCATTTGCGCAGCGACGAGGTCCCCACGCATTGGAATGATTTCGACAACGCGATTATCATCTTGTACGTTAACACAAGTAATTGCTAAATTTGCTTTTATTTGAAAATGTGCAGAGGTTTCTATATCACGAACAATACCAGCACCTCCTGTTGGATCAGTGCCCGCAACAATAAGAATAGAAGGTATCAACGCCATGTTTGTGTCACTTTTATCCACTGCTGTACACGCTCTTCTGGTTTTTTATGGAGGATAATATCAGTCACAACAGCAGCACTATTTGCTCCTGCTTTTAAAACACCCACTGCGCGTTCTGGTGTTAAACCACCAATACCCACCAAAGGTAAAGCACCAATCCGCTTTCTCCATTGTTTGATTTTTTCTAGTCCTTGCGGCATCCATTTCATTTTTTTTAAGATTGTCGGATAAATAGGACCAAGTGCAATATACTCAGGATTAGCAGAGAGTGCGATATCCAATTCATGTTCATCATGTGTACTAAGACCAACTTTTATACCACTTTTACGAATTGCGTGAAGATCAGCATTGCTTAGGTCTTCTTGTCCCAGATGAATAAAATTACACTTTTCATCAATTGCTATTTCCCAATGATCATTAATAATTAATTGTGCTCCCAATTTATTGCATATGTTTTTTGCACGCTTGATATGTTGACGGATTATTTGTTGATTTTCATGTTTCATACGCAATTGTACGAGCTTGATACCAAGAGGAAGCAAACGTTCAATCCAATCAGCGTTATCAACGATGAGGTAAAATGGATCCAGTTTCATGAAAATACCGCTTTTCCAATGATTGGTGTTGAAGGGACTGCTACATTGCGTGCTTCGATCATGCCAGCTTTATATCCCATACGTCCTGCTTGAACAGCTTTAGAAAATGCTTCAGCCATTAAGACAGGATCACCTGCTTTAGCAACTGCGGTATTAAGCAGTACTGCATCATAACCGAGTTCCATCGCAATAGCGGCATGTGATGGGCGTCCAATGCCGGCATCAATAACAAGAGTAGCATCAGGAAGATAAGCACGGATAGAACGCAATCCATCAGTATTATGAGGTCCTTTGGCAGAACCAATAGGAGCACACCAAGGCATAATAACACGGCAACCAATGTCAAAAAGTTTTTCAGCAACAATGAGATCATCCGTTGTATAGGCAAAAATTTTGAAACCTTCATTGTTTAAAATTTGAGCTGCTTCGATTAAGGAAAAAATATTTGGCTGTAAGGTGTCTGAATTACCGATAATTTCGAGTTTAATCCAAGCTGTTTTAAAAAGATCTCTTGCTAATTGGGCTGTGGTTACGGCCTCTTTAACAGTATAACAACCAGCAGTATTAGGAAGCACTGTTACCCCAAGTTCTTGAAGAAATTTCCAAAATTGTCCACCTTGTTTTCCACCTGCAGTTTCACGGCGCAAGGAAACAGTTACAATTTCCGTATTCGATTTATGAATAGCATCACGAAGGATTGCTGGTGAAGGATATTGCGCTGTACCTAATAGAAGACGGGAAGAGAATTGTCGTCCATAAAGATTCAGCATAATTTTAGCCTCCTTGCATTGGGCTTAAAATTTCAATTTTATCTCCTTCATGCAAGACAAATTGGCTTCGTGCATCTATGGGAACAACTTCAGCGTTAACAGCAGTTGCAAGCCAATTTCCTTCATACCCCAATTCTTCAAGCAAGAGACCGAGAGTCATAACTTCTGTTTGGACTGTTTCACCATTAACAAATATTTGCATGTTTTATTCCAATGCCAATTCCATTGCTCGTTTTGCCATTTCTGGAGACAACAGAAAACCATGTCTATAAAATCCATTAATAGAAATAAAGTTACCATCTTTATGCACAGAAGGGAAGTTATTAGGATAACATGGACGAACACCAACGCCAGATTCAATAATTTCTGCTTCAGCAAAAGCAGGATGTAAAGTATAAGCCGCGTTGAGCAGTTCCATCATTGATCTTACAGAGATTGCACCATCAAAGTCACTTTCAATCATCGTTGCACCAATCATAAAAATATTATCTTGTCGAGGTACAATGTAAAGAGGAAACCGTGGGTGAAGAAGACGAATTGGACGCGAAATTTTAATATCGGTGCAGCGCACGAGAAGCATTTCACCGCGTACGCCCCGTATATTTTTATCTTTTCCTAAACGTGCTATTCCTGTCGCATCAATAACAATATCAAAATTTTTTTCAGCTATTTCTACATCAACAAAACAGGCTCCATTGTTGAGAAGCTTTTCTTTTAAAGCCATAAGTGCTTTGCGAGGATCAATATGGGCTTCATTTTCATAAAAGAGTGCACAGTTAAAACGTTCCGCAAGATCTGGTTCAAGATGAGCTATTTCTGTATTATCTACGGTTTTGTGATTATGCGTACGCACAGAAAATCGTTCAAGCTCTCCTCTATCTCGTGTAGGTGCAACCACTAAAGTGCCTTTTTGTATGACAAGGTTTGGGAGCGTTTTACGCCACCATTGTATAGCTTGTACACCAAGATCTTCAACAATTTGTTCTGCACTTTCCCTTTCACAGTAAGGTGCAAGCATTCCTCCTGCATACCAACTAGCACTTCCTATAGGTGAATGAGGGGGGGCCGATACAGTAACAGAAGCACCTTTTTGCTGTAACATAAAGGCAACTGTTAAGCCGCCTACACCTGCACCTTTGATAAGAATGTTCTTCAACTATTTACTTTCTTTTTTTGAGGAGGAACAATTTCCATATAAAGGTCACCATTTTTCTGATATTTTTCGGCCATGGCGATCATACCTTCCCCTTTTGTTTTTCTTATTGCGGCTGCCTCACGAATATCATGGGAAATACGCATAGAACAGAATTTTGGTCCACACATGGAACAAAAATGCACCAATTTATGGGCTTCTTTAGGCATTGTCTCATCATGAAAGGCACAGGCTGTTTCTGGATCAAGAGAAAGGTTAAATTGATCATGCCATCTAAAATCAAATCGTGCACGCGAAAGAGCATTATCGCGCAATTGTGCTCTAGGTAAACCTTTAGCAAGGTCAGCGGCATGAGCAGCAATTTTATAAGTGATCACACCAGTTTTTACGTCATTCCTATCGGGGAGTCCTAGGTGTTCTTTAGGTGTTACATAACACAACATAGCAGTTCCAAACCATCCAATCATAGCGGCACCAATTGCTGATGTAATATGGTCATAACCAGGAGCAATATCCGTTGTAAGAGGTCCCAAAGTATAAAAAGGCGCCTCATGACAAAGATCTAATTGTTGCTCCATATTTTCTTTAATTTTGTGCATTGGGACATGTCCTGGTCCTTCAATCATAACCTGTACATCCTTTTTCCAAGCAATTTTTGTCAATTCTCCCAAGGTTTTAAGCTCTGCAAATTGGGCCTCATCATTGGCATCGGCAATAGAGCCAGGGCGTAACCCATCTCCTAATGAAAGAGAGATATCATATGTTTTTGCAATATCACAAATTTCATCAAAATGTTCATAGAGAAAGCTTTCTTTGTGATGATGGAGACACCATTTTGCCATAATAGAACCGCCTCGTGAAACAATACCTGTTACACGATCAATGGTCATAGGAATAAATGGTAATCTTAATCCTGCGTGAATGGTAAAATAATCAACACCTTGCTCTGCTTGCTCAATAAGGGTATCACGGAAAATATCCCATGTTAAGTTTTCGGCAATACCCTGTACTTTTTCGAGTGCTTGATACAGAGGAACAGTCCCGATGGGCACAGGAGAATTTCGAATAATCCATTCACGAATATTGTGAATATTTCGACCTGTAGAAAGATCCATAACTGTATCTGCTCCCCAGCGAATGGCCCAAACCATTTTATCAACTTCTTCTTCCATAGATGAAGTTACTGCTGAATTGCCAATATTAGCATTAATTTTAACACGAAAATTACGCCCAATAATCATGGGTTCGCACTCTGGATGATTAATGTTTTGTGGAATAATGGCGCGTCCACAAGCAATTTCATTGCGCACAAATTCCGCAGTATAAATTTCTGGTATTGATCCAGCAAATGTTTCATTTGATGGTACATTCTGCCGTTCTTCTACTACTAATCCTTCATTTTCTCGTATAGCCACATATTCCATTTCTTCGGTAATAATGCCTGCGCGTGCGTAAGCCATTTGTGTAATTGCTTTGCCATTTTTTGCTCGTAAAATAGAACGTTTTTGCTTAAAGGCTGGAGTAAGGTTTTTATCAGAAGTCAATCCATTATCTTCAGGTTTAACTAATCGTGCAGGATAAGTTTCAGTATCATCCCGCTTAGAGAGCCAAGGCAAGCTAATTGCTGGCAGGCCTTTTGTAATATCAATGATCATATCTTTATCTGTGTAGGGGCCAGAAGTATCGTAGACGTTTAAAGGTTTTTCACCACTGCCATCAGCCAGTGAAATTTCACGCAATGGTACGCGCACATCAGAAAAGAGAAGGCTCTGTTGATAAATTTTGCGTGAAGCGGGAAAGGGGCTACAACTGATTGATGGAGTATTTTTCTGCACAAACTTTTTCCTTATAGACACGGAGTTCAAAAATAGGTTGCGATGTTAATGGAGTTACGATGTTAATGGAGATGTATTCAAATTATCAATCACGAGCATTCAGATGAATAGGGATAGTATTGCTTTGTAGCAAAGAAAACCCAATACAGCTCAAGAAAAGTTATTTTGAAAAACTGATACAATATCTATTCTAATATTTGCATGCCTCCTCCCACTTGAAGTATTTTTGTTAATACGAATATGGTTGGCTTAAATATCTATATTGTCAATCATAAAAATATATTTTAAACGATTTTGGTGTGTTTTTAAGAGTGAAAATAGATATTATGAAGTGATAAACTATGATATTGAAGCTTTTATAAACCAGAATAAAGTTAAAAACGGATTATCAGGGAAAAGTAGATAGTTTATGGCTTTGATTGAGATTTTTTTCATATTAAAATAATAACTCAGAATACCATAAGATCCTCTCATCATATATCTTTTCGTATAAAAACACTTCCTTGCACGTCATAAGTGGGAGCGTATGGGGCAAAGCACTTGAAGAAAGGAAGCCAAATGTCATTTAATGAACATTCTAAGATGTGAGGCTGTCAAAACGTGGGAGCCAACAAAATGTATGATGGATTCCACTTGTATCTTCAAAAGCTTAAAGCTGATGATCTATAATGGCTTGCTATTGTATCATTGACGTGCGCTGTCGTAAAATGAAAGGAGTATATTTTGAGCAATATTTCTTAAAAAGTGCGTAATATGCAATATCATTATATTTTGTTTGGGGTACTTTATTCTTTATGAGGGGGATGTTCCCATTAAGAATGCGATAAACAAAAGCGTGAAACAATACCTAATCTTTATTATTAAAAATAATATTGTTTTGAATGTTTTGAAAATCGTAAGCTGAATTAAAAAATGATGATGAAAATGAACAAAGGCTTTTTATCTTGAAATTTCATCAACAATTTTAAATAGTTGGAAGAGAGAGGAAAGCAAAAGGATGTATCTCAGCACAAAAGTATACGTAAATTCATTTAAGAGCCATATGATATCGTGCAACAATATTTACAGATAAAAAATAACTAATTATGTGTTATATGCAAGAAAAACTTACTACTTATAATGTAATTATCTTATTATTATTATAAAACAAGATAAAAATTGAATAAATTTGCGGAAAAACAATTTTTGAATAAGTAGGGAATTATGAGGAAGAGTAACCAAATTCCCACTAATATTACTGTTATTAACAGTGTTATAAATGGTAGCCATATAAAAGCTGCAGCTATACAGCCAGAGATGATTGGTACACTCCATAGATAGGCAAATGCGCCAACAAGGTCTTCATCGATAAATGCATCAGAGAATTCTTTATTTGGAGTACCATAGCATTTTATAATCGCTTTGCATTGTCCCACTCACATCATAAAACTCGTTATGCACATTATGAAGGATATAAAAACAGCTTGTTTTTTAGGTCTTGTTCAAAAAAACATATTTAAGTAGTGCGACTGCGCTAAATAACGAAGAAAATGCTGGAAGGAATAGAAAAGAACACCTAAAATATTCTTTTTTCCATTCTACTGTAACGATTTTAAGCATCCCGCCCCAATGAAAAGATTGTAAACAAAAATCCTAATATACTACATACGATAAGATCTCCAAAACTCATATTTTCATCTTTCTTTTTGTGTGTTTATTTTGTGGATTCATCAATATATTCATATCAATACGTATTATATCTTTTGTAGAGTAGATCACATTTCATTCATGTATGGTAAGATTATGTATAGCGTTATACATCTATAACGTCTGAAATTACTGGTTTTTTTATTACCTAAAGAAAATATTTCTTACATTAGAAAATATAGCAATAGCTTCAAAAACAGTAAAGAATAATCCCATCTAGAGCTGGTAAAGGCGTGTAAAGGGTGTAGCTAATAAATGATGTGTATTTTAAAAGGAAGATAGAAGTTAAAGGTGCAGAGAACACTGAAAATAAAGTCGGTAATGAGTGGAGGGGATATTCTATTTGGAAAAAACAAGCCATGGATAGTCCAATTGTCTGGCTACTTATGCAAGATTTTGTAAGGTGTTTTCTTTGATAGTTAAGGGTATAGCAAGTGTTAAATCGATGGAGCGTATTTTTTGTTTGGATTGATGAAGCAGATGAGTTAGAAAAACAGTTTAGAGAATGCTTTTTGATATTGCCATGAATTAAAAAGAACACCAATAATTGCAAGATGTTGTTTAGAATGATTTATTGTTCTTGCAAAAAAGATATACATATAATAATATATAGAGGCAGATGTGCTAAGTGTGGGAGGGGAAAAGTTGGTTATGGGGCGTTTAAAAAACAAGGATATTGTTCATAAAAATTGGGGGAGGGGCTGGGTTATGCTTTTTAATTTTTTCCGGATCGGATACAACCTTCAAATTTTGTGAAGGTGTGAGGTGTTTCTTTAGTATTTCAAAGTATTTCATTTTCAGTTCAATGAAAGTGTGGAGCAAATGTCCATATTGAATATATTCTCTGTGATACATTTAGATTGAACAAAAGCTTATTCAAAAAAAACATTGGTGCTAATCTTGTGACACAATTTCAGAAATCAATTGAATAAAATAGAACAAAGTATCTGCATGTGAATAAAAACATAATGAAGCATGCAAAAAATTTGAAGCTAATTTTTAAAGTTTTAATACAAATGATAGCCAAAAGATAGAATTTCTTTGTTTAAAATATATGGTATAAAATATCGACGAGATAGATTTAAACTATTGAAAAAAATAAAAAAAGATAATGTTTAAGTCAGAAACTTTCTATGTGGATGATAAGTTATTACATTCAGTAATGGTTATATGAAATCCATAATAAGAAAAATTTTGGAAGTATTTATAAATTTTGCAACAAGATGCAAGATTGAAAAAATAATTATATAACAACAGCAAAGCAACAAAACAAGATATTAAGTAACCTCAGATGAGGTGGTTACATTATACATTAGAAGAGAAAGCATTAATACTAATGTTATGAAAAGCGTCTGGTGAATTTAGGTTATAAAATTGGAAGGAGTGAAGAGAGATAAAATGCGTAAATAAGGATGGTGCAGTGGTTATGATGTACCAATAAACAACGGCAGCACATTTTAGTGCACAGAACGAGAAGTTGTTAGAAAAACTATGAAAATAATGGGGGATTTAAAATGTCTAATATCTATGATTGGTCTCTAAAGGCTGATGAAAATGCTTATTCAGATAGTATCATTAATTGGGCAGAAGGACAGCCGCCTAGTTCTGTTAATGATAGTGCAAGGGCGATGATGCAGCGCGTGCGCGAATATCTTGCAGATAATGGTGGATCTATTAATTCAAGCTTTATAGTAAATTTGGAAGATAAAACAACATTAATTACCTTAAAGACAGTTTCGCCTATAAAGAAATACAACAATGATATCGTCATACGTTTTAAAGCTTGTGGTGTAAATATTGGCGTGACAACAATAACTGTTAATAATATAGGAGAAAAGCTTATCTATAAAGCCACTGATACGGGGGTTATACCATTAGAAGGTGGAGAATTTCAAACAGATGGCATTTATGAAATGGTATACAATAATGGTGTTTTAATAAAAGAGCATGAGGGTTGGTATTTATTAAACCCTACACCACCAAAGATAGAAAGTTTCCCCTCTGGATTTATTGCAACATTTGCTATGCAAAATGTGCCAAATGGTTGGCTTTTATGTGATGGTAAGGCCTATAAGCGTGAAGATTATCCGCAGTTATTCGAGGCAATAGGTGATAAATGGGGAAAAGACAGCAATAAAACTTTTAAAGTTCCTGATTTTAGAGGCATGTTTTTACGCGGCTTTGATAATGGTCGGGGTTTAGATGGTGGTAGAAAGTTTGCAGATGAACAACAAGATAGCATAAAATCACATACGCATATTGGGAGTATTGAAAACGCAGGCGAGCATGCGCATAATTTTGAGTATCAAGGGGTAGGATGGCCCGTTGGTGATATTGGGAGACTCCCGAATCATTATACTTATAATGCAACCCTGAAAGGGAGAACAGCTTCTGCTGGTGCACATACACACAAGGTAACTCTTTCCCATACGGGTGAGGCAGAAACGCGCCCTGTTAATACAACCGTTGTCTATGCTATAAAATCATGAGTATGTTTAAGTAATAATAATCTATACACCTTGATAATTTTGTTAACGCGGAGCAATTCCGCGTTATTTTCTATACATATGAAAAGGAAATCTATATTGTTAATAGAATACTTGAGAGCGTCAAAAAACAAATTTAAAATGATTGAAAGAAAGAGTTAAGGATATAATTTATTTTATAATTATATGATAACATAGGGAAAATGTTTAAAAATCATTTAAACTGTGCCGTGAAGAGATCTGGAGATATATTTTTTCATAAGGTGTTTTGATAGGGGAAGGTAATAAAATTATTCAACCTGAGGCATAAAAAAGTACAATATTTTTAGCGTTTTTTGTGCAAAAATAGCATACCCCTGTATGAGTTAATTCATCTTATAAATATATTTCTCACCTTGTTGTCGATTTCATTTCTTTGCATTGCCATGGTAGGAGGCTTTATCTGTAAATGATAGTTCCCCTTTGAGTGGAATCATCATTATGCTTATGAAGCAGAAGACAAACGCTATTTCTATACTCTCTCCTCATCCCTATATTCCGCATTGTTTTTGCATTAGGGGGCTTACAAAAAGCGTTATTGAGTTTATTTTAAAGTTTTTATTCAATAGGTTAATTCTTTGTGATATGCCAATAAACAATTTTTTAATAGAGAGAGAAAAGTAAAAATATCATTGTAAATCAATATTTATTTATACAAATAAGCTAAAGTATATGTATTATAAAGAAAACATTACCATTAAAGCTACAAATAAATCTTTTATGCAGGGGAGAAAGGTACTTGATTTCTATATGGTCCTTAGAAGATATAATAATACACCCGTTATTATAACAAAGGCATTTGTACGCATTTCTTGAATCATTTTTATAAAGATAAAAGTGATAGTAAAGAGTAGGAAAACGCATATTTATGTTGTATAAATTCGTATTATCTAACAGTTTGATAGCAAAACAAAACTTCACATGTTTTTAGTTACGTAAAATCTTGAAAGATTTTAAACTGGTAGTTTTTTCCAAAAATATCTTTAGGGTGCTTGGTCTTCTTTTTTAATGATAGATGACAAAAAGGAGTTCATATAAAAATAAAAAAGATTCTTGAATATTTGCGTGTTTTATTTTGCTATGGACTTTAGTTTTTAGATTGAAGCCGATAGCCTAGAGATCTAATTTCATAGGGGGATGTCGTTTGAGGGAGTATAAAAGGGATATCTTCTTTAGGTAATTCAGAAACGTTTAAAGAACAATGATAAACATCGCGGAGATTTTGTGTTGTCAACACATTAGTTGCATTTCCTTCGCAATAAATCTCACCTTCCTTGAGCAAGATCATGTTATCTGCATAATGTGCCGCGAGATTGAGGTCATGAAGAACAGCAAGAACGCCGCCACCAGAATGAGCAAATTGTTTAGCAATATCCATAACGATGATTTGATGTTGAATATCGAGGCTAGCAATAGGTTCATCTAATATCATCCAGCGAGGAATCCCATTATGAACAGGTTTCCAGACTTGGCAAAGTACACGGGCAAGTTGTACTCTAGCTTGTTCTCCACCTGATAATTGGTGATAATACAGGTTGCCATAATCAGAAAGGTCAACGCACTCTAAAGCTTTCTGGATAAGATTTTGCAATTCGGCTTTGGCAATGCTAAATTGGTTTACAGAAAGGCCAAGCCCTACAACTTCATGGACTAAGAATGGAAATACGAGCGTTGTTGATTGTGGTAGTACAGCCCGCATTTTTGCCATTACATGAGTTTTTGTTTGGCATACATTATAACCATTTAAGGTTATTTTTCCACTATAAGGAATTTCACCACTCAGAGCTTTGATAAAAGTACTTTTTCCTGATCCATTAGGACCAATAATAATGGTAAAAGCACCACTTTTAGCTTGAAGATTAATGTGTTTAAGAATCTGCTTCTTTCCGCGCTGAACACAAATATTTGTCGCTTCAATCATGAAAAGTCTGTTCCTCGTTTGCATATAAGGATCCATAGAAAGAAAGGTGCACCAAAAAGTGCTGTTACAATCCCAATCGGCAATTCTGCGGGGGCAACAATTAAGCGTGCAAACATATCAGCAAAAATAAGTAATGCTGCTCCCAAGAGAGCAGAGCAAGGAATGAGATAGCGATGATCAGGACCTATGAGCTGACGTAAAATATGAGGAACAATAATACCAATAAAACCAATACCACCACTGACAGCAACAGCACTACCGCACATAAGAGCAACAAGGGGAATAGCAATATTTTTGACGCGTTGAATATGGAAACCAATATGGCCAGCAACAGCTTCTCCAAGAGCAAGGGCATTAAGTGCTCGTGATAAAAAGGGAGAGAAAAGAAGACCAATAACGATAAAAGGGAGAACAAGCCATACTTTCAACCATGTAGCGCCCGCAAGAGAGCCCAGACTCCAAAAAGTGATATCACGCAGTTGTTGGTCATTTGCGACAAAAATCAATGTTCCGACAACTGCACTGCTTAATGCACCAAGAGCAATACCAGCAAGCAGCATGGTTGCAATAGAGGTAAAGCTGTTATGCGTTGCTATTATGTAGAGAATAATCGTTGATAAAAGTCCACCAAAAAAAGCACCTATGATAACTTTATAAGGCTCTAGAAAAGGTGCAAAAGAAACAGGAAAAGCAATGCCGACAACAATTGCTAAGACTGCTCCAAGTCCAGCACCTGCTGATACACCTACAATTCCGGGATCTGCAAGAGGATTACGAAAAAGCCCTTGCATAAGAACACCGGAGACAGCTAAGGCTGCTCCAATCAATAATCCCAAGATAACACGGGGAAGCCTTATGTCGATGAGCACGAGGTAATCACGCGTTTTACTACTTACCGAAAAATCTTGTGTAAGTATCACATGGAGGAGATCAACGAAAGAAACCTTTGCTGCACCATTCAAGAGCCCACCAAAAATACTGAAAATAAGGAATATTATTAAGCTTAATAATAAAATCTTCCCCTGCTTTGAACGGTTTATTTTTTTACCTTCTTTTTCTTTAGGTAAATGCATCTTGGATGTACCGTCTACCATTTTTATCAGCTCTTACCGTTTTGATGTGCACCATAAAGTATCTCAATAAGCTCTCTTGATGCGTCTGCAGTACGTGGACCAAATCCCAAAAAATACATAGCATCCATCTGTTTTATGGCATGATTTTTCGCTGCAGTTGTTGCTTGAATTGCCGGTATGGCTAAAATCTTATCAATGCTGGTTGATCTTGCACCATGTTTTACAAGCAAAATAACATCAGGATCTGATTTCAATAATGCTTCGCCATTGAGAAGTTTATATCCTTTATAATCGGTGATAGCATTGATAGCACCTGAAAGTTTGATCATACTATCAGCTGCAGTACCTGTTCCAGATGCCATGACGCGTCCATTTTGCACAGAGAAAACAAAAAGGACACGCTTTGGTGTTGTTACTTTCGCCAAAAGCGCATCGTTGTCTAAAAAATTACGCTTCAATTTCTCAATTAACGCCGCGGCTTGCACTTCCCGATGAATGGCTTGACCAACGAGGCGAATCTTTTCTATCACATTTTCACGGGAGTAGTCTTCTGGTATGATCACCAGAGGTATTGATGTTTTTTTGAGAATATCAATTGTTGAAGCGGGACCACTTCCTTCAACAAGCAATATACCCTCTGGAGCAAGTGATAAAACCCCCTCAGGTGAAAGAGCACGCATATATCCAAGCACAGGAAGCTTGAGCGCTTCTTGTGGGTAGACGCTTGTACTATCACGGGCGACAAGTTGATCTTGGGCTCCCAATGCATAGACAATTTCTGTAAGTGCTCCGCCGATAGAAACAATTCGAGCATTTTCAGGAAAACGCGTTGCAGGTTCAGCAATTACTTGTTTAGAAAAACAAGTAAGAGAGAGCAGTAAACACGTAAGAAAAAGGTTTGATAACCTATGTAAAAGAGATATGAACATGTCTAACCTTATCTTATCTTAGGTACTGCTGTTTTCTTGGCATGATGGCAAACTATTCAATAAAGAACGCCAATCTTCACGTTCTTTTTGACCCTCCTTGCGTACGCCAAAAAATTGAATAACCATCTCATCATCTTTATCGAAAACTTCAAGTGAACTGACATAACCATCACGGGTAGGTTTGCGAACATGCCATACTCTAGCAATCCCGGACGTGAGTAAATGAAGGTCAAATCTTGGATCAAGAACATTAAGCCAAGGTCCCATTTGCTTAATATTTTTTACAGTCCCACTAAAAATTTGAATACACCCTTTATTCCCAACAAAACACATGATTGGCAGTTCTTGTTGTGCGACTTGGTTAAGCATTATTTCAACAGCATTTACCTGTAATTCATCGGCAAATTCATTACCAACATATTTTACAGCATGATGTCGATTAATTTTAAATTCGGAAATAATTTTGTGAAGTTGGTGTACATCTGTCATTTTCCGCCAACGATCCCGAAAACTCTCAATATCCAATTCTGTTATGTCACATTGGGCTGGGAGAGAAACGGGAAGAATGTTAAGAACAGGAGACTGATCTTCAAGAAGGAGCTTTTCAACAAGTTTATTCCACTCTTCCATATTTGTCATATCTTTAGAATAGACCTTTAAAATAGCAACGCCATGTTGATCAAAGAATTGCAGACTTTTTGTAGGTTTTCCAAGAATAACGACATCATATTCAAAACCGAACTTCCATTGTTTTGTAAAAATACGCAAATCAATTTCACCAAGTGTGATAGGAATATGTTCGTTTTGAACAATTTTTTCAAAGCGTCCCGTTATTTCGTGAACAGCATATTCATTGCGAGTTAAGACCATGACGGTTCCAAGTCGAGGTGCATTTTCCAAGAGAGTAGCAACATCAGTTTGTAGCCTTTTTGCTTTTCCAATGGTACAATAAGCCGCAATAAGCTCCGCTTCAGATATACCAATCGAAACCGCAAAATCGCGGTTTCGCATTTCTTTTTTTTCTTCACGCAAACGAAGAATCATTTCAGCTGTATGTGCCATGAATTTACCTTATGTTACTTAACTCAAAAACTAACTTTCAAATTTTACAATTCCAAGGCAATAAATTAAATTCTTTTAAGAGTTCAATCTATCACAAAATAACACTCTATCGCCAACAGCTGAGCAATCAAAAAACGATAAAACAGAAAGAATTAAAACTTTTCTACCAAATCTTTGTAATTTTAAAGATGTTGAAAATAGAAACACAATAATTAATCCTTTTATCAATACGATTTTATTGACCGAATAATTAACAGAAGTGACTAAAACTTTTGTACAAACGACACCTTAAAGTTACGACCAGGCTGGCTATAATAATCTTTTGGTGTTGAACTTTTACCTGAAGGAAGTTCAGATACATTCCAATATTTTGTATTGAAAAGATTATAAACACCGGCTCTTAGAATAGGTCCCGTTTCACCGAATGGTTTCCACCACCCTGTCATATCAACGACATGATATCCTGGAATTTTTTGGTAATCAGATTCTCCGGCTACTTTGTCACGTTTAGCTGCCAAAGTAAGGATAATATCGCTTCCCCAAACCTCTTTTGCATATCCTAATCCGATAACTGCTTTCAAAGGAGGAATTGAGTTAAGATACTCCTTTTTATCAAGATCTTTTCCTTGTGAATAAGCAAGAGCAACATTGCTATGAAAACCATTTTTAAGAACTAAATGGGCTTTTGTCTCAACACCAAAAATTTGCACGTGAAAACGATTCATGTAATGCCGACGCGCAAATCTAAATTCCTCTGATGGCCCTCTATCCTCAGTATCTATGAAATTCTTATATTTATTGAAAAAGGCATTGAAGGAACCACCGAAATTTACATTTCCATACCGTAGACCAACATCATACCCATTGCTTGTTTCTGGTTGAAGATCAGGATTCCCTTTCACGTAATAAGCAGAAGGTTTGATATAAGAGACGTAAAGTTCTGAAATACGTGGTGCACGAAAAGCCTGTGCCCACTGAGCATAGAGCGTTACTTGATTACGAACATCCCACTCCACGCGTAATTTAGGAGAAAAGCGTGAACCATTTCTTTCTGGAGGGAATTTATCAGAAATCAGTGCTTTCTCATAAGAAGGTGTTTTCTGAGGAACATATTTGTACCAATCATACCGGATTCCCGGTGTTATACGAAAACGATCATCAACCAACCCAATTTCATCTTCAAAAACAAAACCTAAATTGTAACCATTTGTGTCTGGTGAATCTGATCGATTAGCAGGAACAAAAAGACATCCCCGAGCGTATTCTTTTATATGACAATTGTCTTTACCTAACAAATAGTGATGAAATTTAGATGACGAAACATTCATTACAAACTTTAACGTATGGTTTATAGTGCCAAAATCCACTTTTTTAAGGGCATCAGCATTGAAACCATAATTGATATTACGCAAGAAATTATCTCTCAAATAATCCCCTTTGGGAGCTGAAACACGAACGCCTGTCATAACGTAACGACTTGATTGCCTTTGCCAATAAAGCTGCCCATTAAACGCATCAAGAACTGCATCACCATTACCATTATAATTATAAGAAAGAGAAAAGCGCTCACGAAGTTTATTATCCTGCTCATAAACGGAACCTGGAGCGTATCTTTTAGACGAATTTAATTCATGTGTGTTACTATTATGACCAAAACGCTCTGCGGTAAAACCAAGGCGGTGATTATCACTCAAATATTGATGAATTTTAAAAAGCAAGTTATTTTTATCAAAGTGAGAAGGGTTTTTGCGCGTGCGTTCCTCATACCCTTCTACTGTTCCCATATTTTTGCGCTCATGACCTTCTACATAAGATCCTTGAAAAAGTAAAAATGTCCGGTAATTACGCACAGCAAAAGCTTGATCGATGCGCCAGCTGTTATCAACAGAATTATAACCACCTTTTATAAGGCTTCCCCAATTCTTTTCTTCCACGATCAGGTCTTCAGGATCAAGGGTACGCAACGCAATGATTCCCCCTAAGGCGCCAGAACCATAAAGACTAGAATCTGATCCTTGAATAGTATCAAACGTAGAAAGAGCATTGAAATCAAAAGTTGTGTTTCCACCTCCACCACGGAATATATCATTAAACCATGGAAGAGAAATACCATCCATTGTCGTAAGAACACGGTTTGCATCTAAACCCCGAATAACGAAACTGTTATTTTCTGAGTTATAGGATACGGAAGGATTAAGACGACTCACATCATAAACATCAGTTATTTGTCTTTCATCAATATTCTTGTTGGTCTTACGATCAGTCAGAATGGTTATTGAATTTGAAGCATCTTCTATTTTTTTTCCTTTAATAAGGATTGGTTTGAGTTCAGTGACAGCACTTCCATCTTTATTTTGTGCAAAAACAAATGAAGGTATACAGACCGATAATGCACTTAAAATTACACAGCTTTTATAGATATTTTTTCGTCTTATTTGCATAACACATCATAACCCTTTTAAACATCCCCTCTCTGTTTTGAAATTTTTTAATACAAAAAGGCTGGACTCACTGATTAAAACTTGCCAGCCAAGTAGGAATGATTTTGACAACGGCACAAAATCATTAGAAGACCATATTAAACATGACAAAATCAGTCAAGAAAAAAGTTGCAATTTCAAAATAGCCTGTTTTAATGAGATTGAACACCAATATTAAGCTTAAAATAGTGGCAGAAGAAACGATGATTTTTGCAAATACGAAACAATTATTAACTCTTTGGATTGGTGCATTTATTGGGGCTTTCTTTTTGCATGTATTATTGGCAGCACAGTTTTATTTTCAAAGTACTGGTATAAGTAATGGTTTGCTCTCGTCGGAGATTATGCTGACTTTTATGCAAGAAACTGTATATCCGGATGTTGATACAGACTTGCCAGATATTCATAGAGAGTCGGATATTAATACAGAGCAAGAAGTATTACAGTCTGATCTCCTAGAGCAGGAGTCAGAAGGATTGGAATCCGTGGATGAAGTTCAATCGGAAGAACCTCAGCATATAGTAGAACAAGATGACTTAAAGCCTTTAGAAGAACCCCTACCTCAAAAAGTGGAGCATAAAGCGTTTATCAAAAAAACAATACCGATGCCAAAGGCTGTAGTAAAGCGCTCCAATGCAAAGGCGGTACGTTCTTCTTCCATCAACAAGGGCGGCGGTACAGCAGGGCTTGAAGATATGTTGTTAATGGAGTGGTTAGCAAAGGTACAGTCACAATTAGAAAGGCAAAAAAATTATATTGTGGGACAGCGCACCAATCGTACAAAAGGAACGGTGAAGTTAGAATTTATGGTGCATGAGCAGGGGAGTATTTTTTCTAGTCGTGTAGTAGTCTCTGCTGGTGACCCGGAACTTGATCGATTAGCGATGGCAGCCCTTCGACGCGTTGGTTCTTTTCCACCACCACCACCATCAAAAGTGAATAAAACAATTAGAGTATCCCTAATATTTAGCTGATTTTTTATGCGGGGCGCTTTCTTATAATATATTGATTTATAATGATTGTTTATAATTTTAATGAAAGTTCAAATATAATTTATTCGAATTTTTTTGATGTTGAATCAATCAAAACCATCCGCTTACTTATGATACAAGTTGAGGAGGAGCATGGATAAAAAACTTCTAAAAAGCAGTGAATATACTTCTTATGAGTGCTCTAAATGAAAGGGCTTTTGCAACATTGGGAGTTAAGGGATGATAGAGCTATAGCTTTTATTAATTAAAGGTCTAATCGATTTTTATACCATTCGTGAGAGGATTTTCGTAAGTACTTTTCAGATACACCGTTGTGAAATGGACTTAGAAACATTAAAATAAAAGAGGAATTATAAATAAGAAAAACATACTATTTTGGGATGCTCTGTTTTGTGTGAAGGATGTGAGCTTATATGTAAAAATGAGAAAAAAAGCAAAGTTTCATCTTCATCATTAAAAGATATTGACATATTTCAAAGTCGTAGAACCGAATGAAAGGGAAGGGGCAGAAGAGAATTGTTTGTCTTTAAGGCTTTCTAACTCAATGAGTCTGTCTTTCTGTTATCAGAGATAATCCAAACGATATATATAATAACGTGCTCTTATTTGGTATAGAAATGTTATAAGCAGGAAAAATAGTCTTAAAAGATGCTGTTTCACAAGATTTGAATATTGACTAATAAGCAACAGTAAAAGGATGAGCTATTTGTTTCACTCTTCTCTTATATTTGTAATCTCTATGATATTGTCGTCTATGTTGAGAAGAAATGAATTATTTGTACTACCTGTTGATTTATAATGATAATTCATCATTTCGAATTTATTAATACTGAATCAATTAAAATTACTTTCTTATACGTCCTAAGAAAGTGGGTATGGTACTATTTAAAAAGGAATAAAAACACTTCTTATCAACGCTTTCAAATGCTATTTGGGAAGTTAAGGCATATTATTTCCGTCGACCAGAAAGCAAGTCGGTTTTTATATCTATTTTCCCAGTGAGTCTTGCTTTGTAGACACCATAATTTTCCATGACACGCATCACGTAATTACGTGTTTCTGTATAAGGAATACGTTCAATCCAATCAATGACGTTATCGAGAGATTGACCTCGAGGATCGCCATAACGTTTTATCCATTCATTGACTCGACGGGGACCCGCATTATAGCCAATAAGAGTTAGTATATAGGATCCATTAAAACGTTCTAATTGTTCATTGAGAAAATGAGCACCTAATGTTGCATTATAATGAGCATCACTGCTAAATTTTTTAGGAGACCATGCGATTGAGTATTTTTTTGCCAGTGCTTTTGCTGTTGTAGGAAGCAATTGGAGTATACCTTGTGCACCTGCTTTTGATATGGCTGTTGGATTAAATTCGCTTTCTTGGCGTGCAATGGCATAGATAAGCGATTTTTCTTCTACAGAAATATTAGCAGAAGCTGGTATAGCTCCCAGAGGATGAGAGAGTGCACCGACATTTTTCCCCTGAAAAACAGCCATTTTTCCAATTTTGAGGCTGGTATAATAGTCTCCATTTTTTTCTGCCATAACAGCCAGAAGAGCTAATTCACCGGGGCTTTCTATTTTTTTCCGAGCTCTCTATAAAAAATTTTAGCAAAATCAGCATAGCCGGCTGCTTCAAGACGTTGAATTGCTTTGATCGCTTTTCGTGCACTAAAATGTTGTCGCTCAGCGGTTGTTGGTTTGGGAAAGAAAACTTTAAGCTTTTTTTGGTTGAGTCGTGCAGCGGCTAATTGACCATAGTAAGTTGCACCAAAATGAGCTGCGCGATGAAAGTATTGCTGGGCATTTTGATGTTCTTCTAGCGTTTCTGCTGTTCGTCCCATCCAGTAATATCCACGTGATGCATAAAAAGGTAAAGAAGAGAGTTGAGGAATACGTGAAAAATGCTGCATTGCCAATTTAGGGTTATGAAGAAACCGTAGTGCATACCACCCTGCATGAAACTCAGCATCGACGGCTAATGCAGATGTTATACCAGTGTGCATTGCAACAAGTTGATAAGCAATTTTTGGTTTGTTTAAATCGAGCATTTCACGAGAAAGGGCGCGTTGTTCTTTCCACAATGAATGAGGGTTCATAAGGCGGAATGCATCTTTTGATGTTTTCATCATGAGTGCTGCTGCTGCATCATATTGCTCTGTTCGTCGAAGATGGCGTATTCGAGCAAACTGAAAAAGAGGATCTTTTTGCCATGATCTCTCTACAGCTTTTAATTTTTGTGTAGCTCTAGGATCATTTTTTTCAACGGCCACAAAAGCATTAAAAAGAGATTGAGCATGGGCTAATTTTGCAACGCGTGCTGCTGAATCAAAACGATGTGCATAGAGCATAAACTGCATGCGTCTCAAATGATCAATAGGTTTTAATGCAGCGTTTGCATTTTTAAGAACAAATACTTCTTCTTTTGCATTAAGCTGTGTTTTATGCCACCATGGCGCAATAACGTGTTGAGCACGAGTGGTTTGTCCCGTTGCGATAAGTGCTTTAGCGAAGAGAGCCATCCCTTGTGCTGTTTGGGGCGGGTGATGAGAAAATTTTTGGATGATTGCGCGTGTGACGTTGGTTTCGTTAAGAAAAGCACGTTCAGCATTGCGTTGCATCGTTTCTATACCGGGCCATCCTTTTAGCATGTTGATTGCATTAAATATTTCAGAACTGGGTATATTAGCTTGGTTTGACACCCCCAGCGCCCATGTCAAAATATGACGATCAAGGCTATGTTTTTCCATTGAATTACGAAGATTTATTGTTTTTGCAATATTGTTGTTTGCTAGTGCATCTAGCCCAGTTTTCAGTTGCTGAAGTGTAGCAGTATTGTGTGATGTAGTGTGTATCTGTTGAAGAGATTCTTGAGCTTCTTTTGCGGTAAAGGGAGTAGGGCGAACCAAAGGGATTGGTACTTTCCCTTGCAAAAGGGGTGTTTGCGCGTATGCACTTGAAAATAAAATTCTTATTGCCAGTATAAGTGTAGTAAAGGTTGATACGAAAAGAGAGGTGGATAATACACGCATAGAGAAAAGACCTTGAGACCTTGCTTTTTGTAAAAACTTAAGGATTTATAGAACACAAGCATGAAAAACGCGTTAATATAGACGGCTTATTTTAAAGAAATGTTCAACATTTAAGGAGGGACATTTTCATCTTATGGGGGCTTTTTTTGAAATTCATCTTGCTTCAATGATAGAGCAAGATTATGTTCTATTTAAAATTTATAAAAGGCGATTATAAAAAAATAAAAGCAAACATTATAGGGAGTTTATCATGCTCAAGGGAGCTATAACTGCGCTTATCACACCGTTTGATAACAAGGGCGCGATTGATGAGAAGGCGTTTTGTGATTTTGTTGAATGGCAGATCACACAAGGGATTAACGGTGTAAGCCCTGTTGGGACAACAGGTGAATCAGCAACGTTAAGTCATGAAGAACATAAGCGGATTATAGAATTGTGTGTTGAGCAGGTTGCAAAGCGTGTTCCTGTTGTTGCTGGAGCGGGATCAAATAGCACAAGCGAGGCTGTAGAGCTTGCACAATACGCGCAAAAAGCTGGTGCAGATGCAGTTTTGGTTGTCACTCCCTATTATAATAGACCAAATCAATCTGGTTTATACAAGCATTTTTCTTCCATTGCCAAAGCTGTTTCTATTCCGATTATAATTTATAATATTCCTGGTCGTTCTATTATCGATATGGCTGTAGAAACGATGAAAGACCTTTATCAAGATTTTAACAATATCATTGGTGTTAAGGATGCAACGAGCAGAATTGAGCGCGTTAGTGAACAAGGTGAAAAGTGTGGAAAAGATTTTGTGCAGCTTTCCGGTGATGATTGTACGGCGTTAGGTTTTAATGCACATGGAGGTATGGGGTGTATTTCAGTTTCTTCTAATGTTGCTCCAAAGCTTTGTGCTGAACTTCAAGCCGCTTGTTTTCGTGGTGATTATAAAACAGCACGAGAATTAAATGATCGCTTGATGCCTCTTAATCGTGCTGTGTTTATTGAACCTAGTCCAGCAGGTATTAAATATGCTGCTGCAAAATTAGGATTTTGTGGTGATACTGTGCGTTCTCCTATTGTTCCATTAACAGAAAGAACAAAGAAGATTATTGATGCAGCCCTCAGTCATGCTGGTCTTTTAAAAGCATAAAATGATATTGACAAAGCCATGAATAAAAAAAAGAACGCGCCCGTACGGAAAATAATTGCTGACAATCGTAAAGCACGTTTTAATTTTGAAATCCTTAATAATCTCGAGGCTGGTCTTGTCCTTCAGGGAGCGGAAGTGAAGTCCTTACGTTCTAATCATGCCAATATTGCTGAAAGCTATGCGAGTTTTGAGAATGGGGAATTATGGTTAGTAAACAGCTATATTCCTGAATATACGCAGGCTAATCGTTTTAATCATGAACCACGACGTTTGCGCAAATTATTACTTTCAAAACGTGAGATGGCACGTTTTTTTAATGCAACGTCTCGTGAAGGAATGACACTTGTTCCTCTCAAACTTTATTTTAATGAACGAGGGCGCGTTAAGTTGGAGATCGCTCTAGCGCGTGGGAAAAAGCTTCATGATAAGCGCGAAACGGAAAAAAAACGCGATTGGGGACGTGAAAAAGCAAGACTTTTAAAAAGATATGGCTAATGGATGCGATCTAGATATTCTTTATTCATAGCGCTGTTTAAAACAGTTTTAGCATTGATCTAAGTATGTTTTTGCTGCTTGAAAGATTTGGTGAAACATGGCGTCTGTCAAGCGCCCAGTATTTGTATTATAACGAGAACAGTGATAGCTCGAAAAGATGCGTAATCTGCCGATGTTATTGATTTCACCGTGTCCAAAAGGGTGAGATAAAACTTTTGCATTAAGGGCACGTATCGTTGAATGGTGCGCAATGGTGCCTAAGGTAATAACGGCTTTAAGTTTGGGAAGATTTGTTAAAAGAGGTGAAAAGAAATAGCGGCACGTGTTAATTTCTGCACCGGTGGGTTTATTTTCTGGTGGAACGCAACGAACAGAGTTAACAATTGCTGCATCAATAAGTTCAAGAGTATCGTCTGCTCTTTCTTCAAAGGTTCCTTGGGCAAAACCAAACTTTTTTAAAGTTGAATAAAGTAAGTGCCCAGCATAATCACCAGTAAATGGACGTCCAGTTCGATTTGCTCCGCGTAATCCAGGAGCAAGCCCAACAATAAGAAGGCGTGTTGTATCTGGCCCTTTATAAGGAAAGAATGGGCGCACCGGTGCGTTATACCAACTTGGTTCTTTTACACGCCAGCCAGCGATAAATTGATGAAGCCTAGGACATAAATTGCAATTTTGGGGTGGTTCTGGGTAAAGTGATGTTAATTGGCTATTCATGGTGTTAGGCATCAATCGTTTTTCTATTTTTTTGAGTCTTTATATAGCGTATATGACGGGTTATGTTTTGATAAACAATCTATAATGAATATAAATAAACTTTTTTAGAAGAAAGTTTAATATAAACTTATTGCTCATTATTGTGTAAAGAGAGATCATCTTTCAGTAATTTATTCGATGAATAAGAGTGCGATA
Organism: Bartonella sp. AP258QHHD; assembly: GCF_042196145.1. Lineage (NCBI taxonomy): Bacteria > Pseudomonadati > Pseudomonadota > Alphaproteobacteria > Hyphomicrobiales > Bartonellaceae > Bartonella > Bartonella sp. AP258QHHD. The sequence continues at coordinate 115,098 of NZ_JBHIPR010000047.1, read as the reverse complement.
CACATGATGTTCAAAGAAAAAAGTTTTCTCTTTAGATAAAGATATTATCATAAAAAGTATGTATAAGGCTGCTGTTATTGCAAAGGGTTTAAACAGCAGGTATTCCTTTTAAAAGGATAAGGACTCCAGACAAGTATTTTGTCAAGAAAGACCTCCCTTTGTTTGAAGTCAATCTATTGGAATGCTTTTAAAAGAAATTTTGATAACAAGCATGAATAGGTTATACATTTTTATAAATTTTCCAAGAATTTTTTTAAATAAGTTCTTTAATCAAAAAATATAAAAGTTTGTGTTGTTTTTCTTGTATTTTATTTTGATTATTGTATATACTCCTCTATCCGCTATTAAATTTTTTTATTTGAGAAAGAGGCATAAATGGCCCGCGTAACGGTAGAAGATTGTATTGATAAAGTTGACAACCGCTTTGAATTGGTACTTTTAGCAGGTCATCGGGCGCGTCAGATTTCACAAGGAGCGCAGATTACGGTTGATCGTGATAATGATAAAAATCCAGTTGTTGCTTTGCGTGAAATAGCAGAAGAAACATTGTCGCCTGCTGATTTAAAGGAAGACCTTATTCATTCGTTGCAAAAGCATGTGGAAGTAGATGAGCCAGAAATGGCAAGTGAATTTATTACCCATTCAGGTGAAGCTGAAAGTGTTTTTAATACGTCGTCGCAAGAAGAAGGTACTTCATTTGATCATATGTCAGAAGAAGAGCTTTTAGCGGGTATTGAAGGTTTGGTTGTTCCAGAAAAAAGTGACGATTATTAATTGCAGCAATTTATGTTACAGGAGTAAAGATACCTTGTCATGTAAGGAGCAATTATTTTTCTTGTCTTTTATTGATAGGACATGTTCAATAAAGATTAGAGGTGTGAAAAGATAAAGGATATGCTCGTATGATGCGTCAGTGTGAGCTTGTTAGACGTGTTCAACGTTACAAGTCTGACGTAGATGAGGCTCTTTTAAACAGGGCCTATGATTATGCAATGAAAAAGCATGCACATCAAAAGCGTGCGTCAGGTGATCTTTATTTTTCTCATCCTTTAGAAGTTGCTGCTATTTTGACAGATATGCGGTTGGACGAGGCAACGATTGCTGTTGCTCTTTTGCATGATACAATTGAAGATACAAGCGCTACACGAGCAGAAATTGATCAGCTTTTTGGTTCTGAAATTGGGAAGTTGGTTGAAGGGCTTACAAAGCTTAATAAGCTTGATCTTGTATCAAAGAAAGCCGTACAAGCAGAAAATCTTCGTAAACTTCTTATTGCTATTTCTGATGATGTTCGTGTTCTTTTAGTCAAACTTGCTGATCGTCTTCATAATATGCGTACCCTTGGTGTTATGCGTGATGATAAACGTCGGCGAATTGCTGAGGAGACGATGGATATCTATGCGCCACTTGCAGGTCGTATGGGTATGCAGGATATGCGTGAGGAATTAGAGGATCTCTCTTTCTTTTATTTAAATCCAGAAGGTTATCGTACGATTACCAATCGACTTTCTGAATTATTGAAACACAACCGTGATTTGCTTTCCACAATTGAAAATGAATTGACAAAACTTTTTTTCGAGCATGGCATTAAAGCAGATGTTAAAAGCCGTCAGAAAAAATCTTATTCAGTTTTTCGCAAAATGGAAAGTAAAGCATTATCTTTTGAACAATTATCGGATATTTTTGGATTTCGTGTGATTGTTGAGTCCGTGAATGATTGTTATCGTGCTCTTGGTGTCATTCATACGACATGGCCAATGGTTCCTGGTCGTTTTAAAGATTATATCTCTATACCAAAGCAAAATGATTATCGTTCTATTCATACAACAATTGTTGGTCCTTCAAGACAACGTGTTGAGTTGCAAATTAGAACGGCTGCTATGGATGAAGTTGCTGAATATGGGGTTGCTGCTCATTCCATATATAAAGAGCACGGTTCCAATTATTCGACTGTGAAGTTATCAAGTGAAACGAATGCCTATGCATGGTTGCGTCAAACGATACAATCTTTGTCTGATGGAGATAATCCAGAAGAGTTTTTAGAACATACAAAACTTGAGCTTTTTCAAGACCAAGTTTTTTGTTTTACGCCGAAAGGTCGATTAATTGCTTTTCCTAAAGGAGCTACGCCTATTGATTTTGCTTATGCCGTCCATACAGACATCGGTGATTCTTGTGTTGGTGTAAAAATCAATGGTCGTATTATGCCTTTAATGACCAAATTAAAAAATGGTGATGAGGTTGATATTATTCGCTCACACGCTCAAATTCCGCCAGCAGCATGGGAATTTCTTGTTGTCACGGGTAAAGCACGTTCAGCTATTCGACGAGCAAGTCGTGCAGCGGTACGTAAACAATATTCGGGTTTAGGATATCGTATTCTCGAGCGTTCATTTGAATATATGGGAAAGCAATTTTCAAAAGACCTTTTGAAGAAAGTTTTGCCACGTTTAGCACGTAAAGATGTAGAGGATGTATTGGCTGCTGTTGGGCGTGGAGAGCTGTTTTCCGCTGATGTGATTAAAGCGGTTTATCCTGATTATCAAGATCACCGTGTGGTACAAAAGTCATCTTTTAAGCCTGGGGAAGAAGGTTGGTTTAATATTGAAAATGCTCAAGGTATGATTTTTAAAGTTCCAGAAAATGAAAAGAATGCAATGGTCGAGAATCATCAATCTAAAGCCTTGCCTATTAGAGGAACCCGTGGAGATATACCCGTACGTTTTTCACCGGAAGGAGCAGTACCTGGAGATCGGATTGTTGGTATTATGCAGCCAGGAGCTGGGATTGTTATTTATCCAATACAGTCTTCAGCTTTGATGGCGTATGATGATCAGCCAGAACGATGGATTGATGTCCGCTGGGATATTGATGCCCAAATGAATGAACGTTTTCCTGCACGGATGAATATTTTAGTTGTAAATAGTCCTGGTTCTTTGGCTGAAATTACACAAATAATTTCTGCTAACGATGCCAATATCCAAAATTTATCTTTTATCCGTACAGCACCAGATTTTACAGAAATTATGATTGATTTGGAAGTGTGGGATTTAAAACATTTGAATCGTATTTTTTCTCAGTTAAAAAAGGCAGGTTCAGTAAGTACAGTACGGCGGGTTCATGGATAAAAAGAAAGATTTTGCAATGAATACACAAGATGTCATTGATATTTTTAAACAAGCAGATGCTATTCTAGAAGGGCATTTTATTTTAACATCGGGGCGCCATAGTGCGACTTATATGCAAAAAGCGAAAGTATTCATGCATGCTGACTTGACGGAAAAGTTATGTCGTGGATTGGCTGAAAAAATCAAAAAATCTATCGAGGGAAAAATTGACTATGTTGTTGGTCCCGCAATTGGCGGTCTTATTCCTTCCTATGAAACTTCACGTCACCTTGGTGTTCCTTCTCTTTGGGTAGAGCGTATAAATGGCATCTTTGAATTGCGTCGTTTTGAAATCAAGAAGGGTGCACGGGTTGTTATTGTTGAAGATATTGTAACAACGGGTCTTTCCATTCGTGAGACTGTTGAAGCGCTTGTTGCAGCAGGAGCAGAGGTATTGGCTAGTGCATGTATCCTTGATCGTTCTGGTGGTAAGGTCAATGTTGGAGTTCCATTGATTGCGCTTGCTGAATACGAGATAACCTCTTATGCTAGTGATGCACTTCCTGCAGAGCTTTCTGTTCTTCCCGCGATTAAACCAGGCAGTCGAAATATTTAATTGTCGTTATATTTTTTTTGTGCAAAAGCTTAAAAAGATTAATTTGGATGATATAGATTATTTCATCATCAAAAGATGTATATTGAGAGTCATATGCTTTTTCGTCGTCGAGAACCAATAGATTTTGTAACGCGTATTCGACTTTGGTTATGGCCACGTCGTTCATTTTCTCGCTCATTTTGCTACATACATAAACGTATTTTGCGTATATCAGCAACACCGCATGAAGTAGCATTAGGGGTTGCTGTTGGCGTTTTTTTAGCTTGTTCCCCTTTCTTTGGGCTGCATATTATTTTGGCAATATTTTTTTCTTGGCTTTTGCGTGCAAACTTTGCTGCCGCAATCATTGGGACAATTTTTTCTAATCCACTCACATTTTTATTGATTGTCATGGCTGATTATAAAGTAGGGTATTTTTGTTTATCACTTTTTAGCGATGTCAAAGAGATTTCTCTTTCGCAAATTCGTGCTCTATTTAATGGTTTGACATTGTCAAATCTCTCTCTCCTCTTTAAAGGCGCATGGGACACAATTATGAGTCCTATGATTTTAGGGGGAACTCTTTTAGGTATTGTTTTTGGTGGTTTATCTTATATAGGTGTTTACAGAGCAACGGTTCGTTTTAAACAAAAGCGATATCAAAAGATTATAAAAAAAAAAGGCGTTTAAAGAAGCGCTCATCGCCTGTATTAAAACAGAAATAAATTTAAGAAAGATCGGGTAATATCTTATGATTATTGGTCTTGGAAATGATCTGGTTGATATACGACGTATTGAGAAAATGTTGGTTCGTTATGGTGAGCGTTTTATTGAACGTATTTTTACGGATATTGAAAGAAATAGATCTGAAAATCTCAAAAAAAGCTCCTCTTCTTATGCAAAAAGATTTGCTGCTAAAGAAGCATGTGCTAAAGCCTTAGGAACGGGAATCGCTTGTGGTATCAATTGGAAAGACATGGGGGTAGTTAATTTGCCGTCTGGTAAACCAATAATGCAATTAACAAATCGTGCGCAAATACAACTTCAAAAGTTATTACCTCCTCATCATGATGCAGTTATTCATCTTAGTATAACAGATGATTTTCCTTGGGCACAGGCATTTATTATTATCGAAGCACTTCCACGTGGATAGATGGCATGAGAGATTGTGCTTTTGTTATTTGAATATTATGATGAAAAAAATTATATCTGTGATGAGAAGGCAGTTGGTGATGATCCAAAAAGATAAAGTGCATAAAAAAGAAAAAAAAGGTGGGCTTCGTGAATTTATTTCTGTTTTAATACAGGCTTTGCTTTTAGCAGCGTTTATTCGGACACTTTTTTTCCAGCCGTTTAGTATTCCTTCCGGTTCAATGCGTCCTACTTTGTTGGTGGGAGATTATCTGTTTGTTTCTAAGTATGCATATGGGTATTCTCGTTTTTCCATCCCCTTTTCTCCTCCTCTTTTTTCTGGACGGATTTGGGCATCTCAACCTCAACGTGGAGATGTGGTCGTTTTTCGCTTACCAAGTAATCCGAAGATTGATTATATAAAACGCGTTGTTGGGCTACCAGGTGATCGTATACAAGTCCGTCAAAGTGTCCTTTATATTAATGATGAGGCTGTTTCACGTCACTTTATGGGGGAGATTGATAATTCTGATATAACAGAGGTTAACTATCCTGTTGAGGTTTATCGCGAGACAATGCCTAACGGTGTCAGTTATGATACACTTGATTTAGCTTTCATCCCGAAAGTTGATGATACAGAAGTCTTTGAAGTTCCTCAAGGACATTACTTTATGATGGGAGATAACCGCGACAATTCAGATGATAGTCGTTTAGATGTAGGCTATGTTCCAGAAGAAAATCTTATTGGTCGCGCGAGCGTGATTTTCTTTTCTATCAGTAATGGTTCAAGTGCTTGGCAGATTTGGCGCTGGCCATTTGATGTGCGTTGGAAACGTTTGTTTTCTTTCATAAATACGGTTCATGATTTGCCGCTTATCAAGCAAGGAAACAACGATGAAACGTCTCATGATTGATCAGCTTTTCAAGCTGACGGGGCATCGTTTTAAAGATGAAGAGAGGTTAAAGAAGGCATTAACACACTCGAGTGTACAAGATTCGGAACAGGGGAATTATGAACGACTAGAGTTTCTAGGGGATCGGGTTTTAGGGCTTTTGATTGCAGAGATGCTGTATCAACTTTTTCCTCAGGCAAGTGAAGGTGAATTATCAGTCCGTTTAAATCATCTGGTCAATGCACAGACATGTGCTGATATTGCGCGTGAAATGAGACTTCCTGATATGATCCGTGTTGGTTTTGAGATGAAAAATTTTGAGGGGCGTCGACTTATCAACATGCATGCAGATGTCGTGGAAGCTTTGATTGCCGTAATATATCTCGATGGAGGATTGGAAAGCGTTCGCCCTTTTATTCAAAAATATTGGCAAAGTCGGGCAAAGAAAATGGATGCTGGTCGACGTGATGCCAAGACAGAATTACAGGAATGGGCGCATATCCAAGGCAATGCACAACCACATTATCAGGTTATAAAACGTTCAGGTCCAGATCACGATCCTGTTTTTATGGTAGAGGTCAGTATTTCTGGGTTTGCTTCAGAGATTGGGCAGGGAAGCTCCAAAAGATATGCTGAAAGAATGGCAGCTGAAAAAATTTTGCGACGAGAGGGTGTATGGAAAACAGTAGGAAAAAATGATCATGAGTGACGTTATGAAAAAGCGTTCTGGGTTTGTTGTGCTTATTGGGATGCCTAATGCCGGTAAATCGACATTGGTTAATCAATTGGTTGGAACAAAGGTTTCAATTGTAACACATAAGGTACAAACAACACGAACTTTAATCCGCGGTATTGTCATTCATGATGATGTGCAAATTGTGTTGGTTGATACACCGGGTGTTTTTCGTCCCCATAAGCGCTTAGAACGAGCCATGGTCTCTGCTGCTTGGGGAGGGGCTAAGAGCGCTGATGTTCTACTCGTTTTAATTGACGCTCAAAGTGGTCTTTCGGATGAAGTTGATATGATGTTAGATATTGTAAACAATATGAAACAAGAAAAAGTTCTTGTTCTTAATAAGGTTGATACAGTTGTTAAATCATCTCTTCTAGCGTTAACCACTAAAATAAATGAACGTGTAAAGTTTGCGCAAACATTTATGATTTCTGCTCTAAACGGTTCTGGTTGCAAGGATTTACTTCATGCGTTGAGTAACATGATGCAGGAAGGGCCATGGTATTATCCGGAAGATCAAATTTCTGATATGCCTATGCGTCATCTTGCTGCTGAAATTACGCGTGAAAAACTTTTTCTTCGTCTTCATGATGAACTTCCTTATTCCTCAACGGTTGAAACAGAAAACTGGGAAGAGCGTTCAGATGGTTCCGTTAAAATTAATCAAGTTATTTATGTCGAGCGTGAGAGTCAGAAAAAAATTGTCTTAGGAGCAAAAGGCGATACAATTAAAGCGATTGGTCAAGCAGCACGTAAAGAACTCATGGAAATTATGGATCAAAAGGTGCATCTTTTTCTCTTTGTGAAAGTGCGAGATAATTGGGATACCGATCCAGAACGTTATCGTGAAATGGGATTGGATTTTTTAAAATAAGATTTTTAAAAATAATTAAAGTAAAATGAAGTGGAAAGAACAAGCCGTTATACTTGGTACACGCCAATATGGTGAAACAAGTGTTATTCTTGAGATTATGACACGTGAACATGGTCGTTATATGGGAGTGGTAAAAGGGGGGCGCTCGCGTCGCATGGCAGCTCTTCTTCAACCTGGAAATTTTGTGGAGGCTGAATGGTGGGCTCGTTTAGACGAACATTTGGGACTTTTTCGGCTTGAAGCTCTTGATTTACATGCGGCACGATTAATCTGTCTACCAGAAGCACTTTATGCTTTGCAATTGATAGCTTTTCATTTGCGGCTTCTTCCCGAACGTGATCCGCACCCCATTTTATATGATATTTTACACCTTTTTATGCAGAATTTTGATGAACCATTTGTCAATGCAGAATTGCTTGTACGTTTTGAAATGCGGCTTCTTGAAGAACTTGGTTTTGGTCTTGATTTATCTTGTTGTGCTGCAACAGGTCGTCAGGAAAGGCTTCATTACGTATCACCAAAATCTGGACGGGCTGTCTGTGAAGAAGCAGGGGAACCTTGGAAAAAAAAGCTTCTCATTCTACCACAGTTTCTTGTACACAGAACGACTCGTCCTGCTGATTTTAGTGACATAATAAATGGTTTTATACTGACGGGTTTTTTTCTTATGCGTCATGTCTGGGAGCCACGAGATATAAAGCAGCCGTCAGTGCGCATGAATTTGATACAATTGTTTGAGCGTCAATTTGGTGTACAGGCATTAATTGGTTGATCTGATGATAATTGAATGGGAAAATGAGAATTTTAAAGACAATTGCTGAAGTCCGCCAATATACTTCAGAGGAACGACGTTTAGGTTTTTCGATTGGTTTTGTTCCAACAATGGGGGCATTGCATGATGGCCATCTTGCATTAGTACAGTATGCAAGAGCAATGTGTGATCGCGTAGTGGTTTCTATTTTTGTCAATCCAAAGCAATTTGGACCTCATGAAGATTTTTCTCAATATCCAAGAGATTTGAAGGGCGATTGTGCTTTGTTAAAAGAAGCAGGTGTTGAATGTGTTTTTGCTCCTTCTGTAGATGAAATGTGGCCACTGGGGAATGATACAATTGTACAAGTGAAAAAATTATCACGTATTTTGATGGGAAAATTACGTCCAGGGCATTTTTGTGGTGTAACAAGCGTTGTTGCTAAACTTTTTAACATTGTCCAACCAGATAAGGCTTTTTTTGGGGAAAAGGATTTTCAACAAATTTTAATTATTCGGCGTATGGTTGAAGATTTGGCTTTTCCTATTGAAATCGTTGGAGTTCCTATTCTACGGGAGTCAGATGGTGTAGCGTGTTCTTCACGCAATCAGCTTTTAACATTAGAAGATCGTAAAGCTGCCAAAATTATTCCTGAAAGTGGAAAAGCTGCTGAAAAGCTTTATCATGAAGGTGAACGGTCGGTTGATAAATTATGCAAAACTGTTCGTGATATTTTACAACAAGAAACGCGTGCAATCATTGAAGCGATAGATTTACGGGATATGGAAACTTTATGCGTGGTTAAAGGAACATTGAATAAACCAGCAGTTTTACTTCTTACTGTCCGCTTTGGTGAGATAAGGCTGATTGATCAATATATATTGCAAGAGAAGGGTGGAAAATGAGTGTACATAAAACCGTAAAGCGTATAACATCTTCCGAAATACGTGCACGAAAGGGACAACAGCCAATTGTTTCTTTAACAGCTTATCAAGCTTATACTGCGCGGATTGCTGATCCATATTGCGATATCCTTTTGGTTGGTGATAGCGTTGGGATGGTTGTGTATGGGTTTGAGACAACGCTTCCTGTTAATTTAGATATGATGATTTCACACGGGAAAGCCGTGGTGCGTGGATCTCAAAAAGCTCTTGTTGTTATTGATATGCCTTTTGGTTCTTATGAGGAAAGTCCAGAGCAAGCTTTTTTAAATGCATCGCGCATTCTTGCACAAACGGGGTGTGGTGCAGTTAAGCTTGAAGGGGGCGTTTATATAGCCGAAACAGTAGATTTTTTGTGTAAACGTGGCATTCCAGTGATGGGGCATATCGGTCTTACACCCCAAGCAATGAATCGTTTTGGTGGTTTTAAAACACAAGGACGCAAGGAGAATGATTGGCAAAGAATTGAAGCAGATGGAGCAGCGATTGAAGAGGCAGGTGCTTTTGCTGTTGTTTTAGAAGCAATGGTTGAACCTTTAGCGGTGAAACTGACAGATAAGCTTTCTATCCCTACGATCGGTATAGGGGCGTCCAATCAATGTGATGGGCAAGTATTGGTTATGGAAGATATGTTGGGCTATGGTTCTCATGTGCCAAAATTTGTACGCCGTTATGGAGACCTTGAACAAGCCATGGAAACTGCAATAAAGAATTATGCAGAGGATGTCACATCTCGTGCTTTCCCAGCGGATAATGAAGTTTATAAACTAAAATAAACTTCAGTTTAAGATGAAAGGTTTGACAAGAGAACATTTGTTATTTTGATAATGAATGTGCATTTTTAATATATTTTGTATGCAATTTGAACTGTGATTTTTTCCATTTCTTTAATGAAGTCACGCCTCTCATGCAAAATAGAACGCCATTGGGTCGCTAATTCACATGCTTTTTTAAAGAAAGCTTTCTTAAGGTACCCAACCTATTTCGCGACGGCGTTCGTGAATAGTATAGTGGTAAGTCCCTTATGAAGTGTATAAAATTTATAGAGTACTCCCGTCTTTACGCTTCATAAGAGAGCAAGCCGGCATCATCACACACTTTGCCAATTTTCAATGCTGCGACAGCGCTTAGCACTTGAGATGGTTCATAAGAAGCATTTTAACTCTTTCTTTAAAAAATTTTACCCACACGCCAGACCCGCTTGTGGTGTGCAAGAGAATGATTTTGATTGATTCAATATAAACAGATTTGAAATGAGTGAAGCTTACGATATTAGGAGCTCTCATTCAAAATGAAAAAACAATGAATTATTATTATAAGTCAGTGTGATGATTCTGTAATGACAAGGAATCAACAATGCGAAGGGGCTATAATCTTTGGACATCCAAGTCATTAAAGCGCGTTAAAAATGCGTTTTCAATGTGTTGGGTAGAATAGGGGGATAAATTCAGATCATCGGGTAAAATATTATTGGGAGAGCCAAAATAGTGAAGGGCTTCTTCTGTATTAAATCCAGCAAGCGTAATCGCTTCATAATAGGCAGCGATACGGTCGGCTTGTTTAATTTTTTTTAAAAGTTTTTGAGAAAGATCAACGGGAAGAGAAAAGCGCATGTGGATAGCATCTTGGATGCGCTTTTCAACGCGTTCATATTGTTTTCCTATAACAGCTTTAAAAGGGGAAATCATATCGCCGATGACATATTCTGGAGCATCATGAAGAAGGGCATAAAGACATTCGTTGCTTCCCGATTGTGGAAAAAGTTTTTGAAATATTTGTTCAACCAAAAGTGAATGTTGTGCAACAGAATAGGCATGCTCTCCTCGTGTTTGACCGTTCCAACGTGCTACGCGAGCAAGTCCATGGGCAATATCTTCAATTTCAACATCAAAAGGAGAAGGGTTGAGAAGATCAAGTCGCCTTCCAGAGAGCATTCTTTGCCAAGCGCGGGCTTCTCCATTTTTTAATAATTCAGCTTTAGCCATGAGTGTTTTCTATAGTATTTTCAGGAAAGGTAAAATTCATATTTTCAGCAATGCTTATAGTGACAGGAATGTTTTTTACAGTAAAGGGGATGTTATGATCCATAGCATCTTTGACGTGGTCAATACGCATTAAAGCAAGAGCCTCATTTTCTACACATGTTCCCAAGTAGCCAAGCACTTTTGTTCCTGCTTCAATGCTAGATTGAGGGGTTAATTTACACTGGCCTTTTACAATAAAAATACGGCGACGTGCTGCACGGCGGTGGTGCATTCGTGAAACAATTTCTTGTCCAATATAACATCCTTTATTGAATGCAAGTCCATTGATTTGATCGTAATTAATATCATGAGGAAAGACTTTGCCAATTTCATAGTCTTGATCACTTTCCGCAATTGCATAACGGATACGCAATTGATTCCATGTGTCATGATATTCTGAAGTTAAAAAAGGTTTTTTGCCATAGATTCGTATTATTTTTTCTTTTTGTGGGAAGCGTTTATCAACAAAACTTGAATCAAAATTTAAAGCATCTGATTCATTATTCAAAGAAACTGTAACAAGCTCTTGGAATGGTTGTGTAATTTCTACTTTTTTGCGCAGCTTATAGAGCAACAGACGCTTATGGAGCGTATCAGCTAAAGGCATCCTGATATCAATCAGGTAACCATCTTCTTTTTTTCCGATAAGAAAATCAGCAAGAACCTTTCCTTGTGGGGATAAAAGGGCTCCAGGGAAAAGTTCCTGTGGACTGATTTTTTTTACATCTGTCGTGATCAGGGATTGTAGAAAATCTGTTGCTTCTTCGCCTGTAATTTGAATAAGTCCGCGGTTTTTTAAGCAAATGGCATTTTGTTTTTCAATCATGGTTCTTGCCTTTCTGCTCAAAGTTACATAATCGATAAGTGAGCAATATGTAAGGAGCGTGGTTATGTTTAAAACATTTGATACAATTTTTAAAGGTGCAACACTTGTGAATCATGATGGAAGAAGCAAGCGTGATATTGGTATTACAAATGGTCGTATTGCTGAAATAGGCGACCTTACATGTGCATCGGCTAGTGAGGTCATTGATTGTACGGGGCTTCATATTTTACCAGGAATTATTGATAGCCAAGTGCATTTTCGTGAGCCAGGAAATGAATATAAGGAGGATTTGGAAAGTGGCTCGTATTCTGCTGTGTTAGGGGGTGTTACGGCAGTTTTTGAAATGCCTAATACCAATCCATTGACAACATCAGAAGAAACATTAAGCGATAAGGTTCAACGCGCATTTCATCGAATGCATTGTGATTTTGCATTTTGGGTTGGAGGAACGCGTGAAAATGCTCATGAACTATCTGAATTAGAAAGACTTCCTGGTGCGGCTGGAATTAAAGTCTTTATGGGGTCCTCTACCGGTGATCTTTTGGTTGATGATGATGAAAGTGTACGCCTTATTTTGAAGAATACACGCCGTCGTGCGGCTTTTCATTCTGAAGATGAGGCGAGGCTCAAAGAGCGTAAAATATTGCGTATTGAAGGGGATGCATCGTCACATCCGATTTGGCGTGATGAAGTTGCGGCATTAAAATGTACGCAGCGTTTGGTAAAAATTGCTCATGAGACGAAGGCTCGGATTCATGTGTTACATCTTTCGACAGAAGAAGAAATTGATTTTCTAAAAAAACATAAGGATGTTGCAACAATTGAAGTGACACAACATCATTTGACGCTCACGGCTGATGATTATAAGAAGTTTGGTACATTAATTCAGATGAATCCGCCTATTCGTGAGCCGCGCCACCGTGACGCTCTTTGGTACGGTGTTCAACAAGGAATTATTGATGTCTTAGGTTCAGATCATGCGCCTCATACTCTTGAAGAAAAACTTCAACCTTATCCCTCTTCACCTTCAGGTATGACAGGCGTGCAAACAACAGCAGCAATTATGTTGACACATGTGAATGCAGGAAAAATATCTCTTGAACGTTTTGTTGATCTCACTTCACATGGCCCTAGTCGTATTTTTGGTATAAGTTGTAAAGGGCGCATTGCTGTTGGGTTTGATGCTGATTTAACCATTGTTGATCTTAAACGGGAAGAAATTATTACGAATGGCTTAATTGGTTCGCGTGCCGGTTGGACACCTTATGATGGTCAAAAGGTTAAAGGTTGGCCTGTTGGAACGATTATCCGTGGTATGCGTGTGATGTGGGAAGGTGAAATTGTCACCCCTTCACAAGGAGAGCCTGTTAAATTTATAGAAACTTTGGTGTAAACAGATTAAGCTTTATAGGTTTTATTCTCTTATGCCATAAAACATCGTTTTTTAGAGTGGGGATATAGGGCATGTTAGCTTCCTTGGTGCATAATTGTTTTTTTAAGTGCGTGGTGAATATTTTCAAGCTTGTCCGTCGAGCCTTTAGTTAAGTAGATCAAATGAGTGAGGAGCCAAGAAGAATCCGTTCAACAAGAACCCAAACGATTTGCAAATCAGCTTTGCGGAGGGGGAAAAAGCCAAAGAACGATTTTGTATGAGGAAAAGACGCTATAAGAATAAAAGCGTATCGAGGCTTATTCTTTAAAAGTTTCTCTATTTTCAAAGTTGATTTATTGCTCCCTTTATTTGTGAAGGGATTATCATTGATATCGCTAAGATTGAGAGAGCTACTTTTTGTATAGATTAATTATTTATAATGCATGAGGAGGTTTTCAGATAAAATTCTTCCTTCCTCAATGTATCTTTGGTTGGCTTCAATGGCTGCTTGTGTACAATGATGATAATTTTCTGAGAAAGCACGATACGCTTCATTAAACGCTTCATAAAAATAAGCACGTCTTTGTGGAATGGGGCGTTCTGCTTCAATCAGTGCATTCATATAGTCATACCATTGGTTTGTTGGAGGCTCGCAAAGATTTTGGAGAGAATGCAATGATCCCAAAATTTCTGCTAGTCGGAGTAATTTTTTTTCATAAGGTGGAGATTGTTGTGCAAAGGCTGGCATTGAAATGACAAGAAATATTAAAATAATGATGTTTATCAATCTATACCGCATTATTTTTATTGCTTTCTTTGAATAAAACTCTGTAAAGATAAAATAATTTTGTCATGAGAACGGTGTAAAAATAAAGTTAATTGCTACATTATTCTCAATTATTGATTATAAAATATAGGGCGTAAGAGGCAGTAAGGAACCCATTGTGGAATATTGAAAATACTGACGAAGCTTTGTGTGGTTAAAAATTTAAGATTTTCTTTCTGCAAACTATCTATTTTTCACATAGATTTATATTGTATTGCCTATAGATTTTTTTCTAAGCTCATTTTCTTTAAGGAGAGAAAGCATCTCTAATGATAGAACGCTTTTGTCCAATCAAATAAAATAGATTGTTTTTATGATAAACGATGGATACAGCCGTAAATACAATGGGAAAATGGTAAGAAGAATTTACTATAAGATACAAGTTTTTAGCTTAAACCGCGTAATACAATGATTTGAGATAAGATACATCTAAAAGGATCGGTGCATAATATCGTCCATGGAGTCAATAAATGAAAGAGTTGCGATTTTATAATACGCTAACACGTAAAAAAGAAAAATTTACACCAATAGATGCGACAAGAGTACGCCTTTATGTTTGTGGACCGACAATTTATGATTATGCGCATATAGGAAATGCACGTCCTGTTATTGTTTTTGATATTTTATTTCGCTTATTGCGTCATGTTTATGGCAATGAGCATGTTCTATATGCACGTAATATTACAGATGTCGATGATAAAATTAATGCACGAGCAGCTAGCGAATATCCAAACGTATCATTGAATGAGGCTATTCGTCACTTAACAGAACGTACATATTCTCAGTTTCAGCAAGATACCATAGCACTTGGTTGTCTGTTGCCAACCAGTCAGCCACGCGCCACTGAGCATTTAGAGGAGATGCGCTCTTTAATTGAAAGGTTGCTTGAAAAGGGGCACGCTTATGAAGCGGAAAATCATATATTATTTTCTGTAAGTAGCATAAAAAATCCTCCCCATTATGGGGCATTTGCAAATCGTTCTTTAGATGAAATGAGGGCGGGGGCGCGTATCGATGTTGCTGCTTATAAAAGGGAAGAGATGGATTTTGTTTTGTGGAAGCCTTCTGTGGAAGGAGAACCAGGTTGGAAATCACCGGGCGGAATTCCTGTTTTAGGTCGTCCAGGTTGGCATATTGAATGTTCTGCAATGTCAATGGCAAAGTTATTAGCGCCCTATGGCGGTGGTTTAACCTGTGATGATCCGACCGCCAATGTTTTTGATATCCATGGTGGTGGAATTGATTTAATTTTTCCTCATCATGAAAATGAGATTGCACAAAGTTGTTCAGCTTTTGGGACGGAGCGAATGGCTAATTTTTGGATGCATAATGGTTTTTTACAAGTTGAAGGCAAAAAGATGTCGAAAAGCTTTGGCAATTTCATAACTATTCGTTCTGTTTTAGAGAATAATTTGGGGGAGTTTAATGGTATTTTAACCGATGAAATGAAGCAAAATTGGGCTGGTTTGTCTGCGCGTTTTTCGATGTTGCAAACGCATTATCGTGAACCATTAAATTGGACAGCACAGCGTTTAATACAATCGAGCAGCGAACTGTATCGTTGGTATGAATGGCTTCGCAGCAAAAAGAGTGAGATGAAAAACAATGAAGCAATTGATGATACTTTGATAGATGCACTTAGTGATGATCTTAATACTCCAAAAGCACTGACTCTTTTGCGAAAATTTTATAAAGAAGGAAATGCTTTGGCTCTTCTGAATGGGATGAATTTATTAGGACTGTTAAGACAAGAATGGATTAAAGAAATAGATTGCCCATTATTTACGAGAAAAACTTTCCTTGATACAAAATTTATTGATCAGCGCATTGCCGAAAGACTAAGACTTATCCATAATAAAGAGTGGGAAGCTGCGGATACAATTCGTGATGAGCTTGCAGCCAAGGGGGTTCTTTTAAAAGACAGTAAGGATCCGCAGAGTGGTGAGCGCATAACTGTGTGGGAAATAAAGCGACACTAAAGCGACACTAAAGCGACACTAAAGCGACACTAATGTCTCTATTCCAGCAGCTCCATAAAAAAGGAGAATATGATGGAATTTTTATATCATTATGGGTATGTTGCACTAAAACTAGTTGTAGGACTTATCGCTTTCCTCTTGATTTTAAGAACCACAGGTCGTGGTAGTCTTAGTCAAATGACGCCAGTTGATTTGGTAAGTAATTTTGTCATGGGAAGTATTATTGGAGGCGTTATTTATAGTCCGGATGTTAGCAGTATTCAATTGTTGATTGTCTTATTTATTTGGCAGACTTTAGTCACATCTCTTAATTTTCTGATGCGCTATTCAGTTTTTTTTCGTCGTCTTATTGCAGGACGACATATTGCATTGGTTTTAGATGGAGTATTTCAAGTGGATAAGATTAAAAAATTAGGTATCAGTGTGAATGATCTGATTACAATGTTGCGCATTAAAGGCTGTAGTTTACATGAAGCTGCTTTCGTTCGTTTAGAAACCAATGGCGATTGTTCCGTTATTAAAAAGGAAGAAGGAAAGAAGTCTATCATTTTAATACAAAATGGTGAAATTCTTGATAAGGGGCTGAAAGAGATTGGTAAAACAAAAAAATGGCTTCAGGCAGAATTGAAAAAAAAACATGTAAAAGTTGAAAATTTATTTGCAGCAGAGTGGTATGAGAATACAGACCCAAATAATAAATTATATAGTGGATTATTTCTTGTTCCTTTTTCAAAAACAGTCTAACTTCAAAAAACGGGTAGGTATAGCTTATTGGAAGCCGTAATGAAGAGATGAATCTATAAATAACCACAGAGGGTATTTTGCCTGTTTGTGCGGATGATAGAGAAGTAAGGACTTTATGAAACGCAATGAAATGACAAAAACTGTATCATCAGATACAGGGAAGACTCTGCACACACTTTACAATTTATGGCCCTATATGTGGCCGGTAGGTCGGCGTGATCTAAAAATGCGTGTGCTATGGGCAATATTTTATCTTGTTTTGGCTAAGCTCGTTCTCATATCTGTACCGTATTTATTTAAATATTCTACGAATGTGCTTGATTCAAGCTTTCAGCTACCTGAATGGTTCCCATCCAGTTGGATTATTCCCATCATGCTTGTTTTGGCATACAATGTCGCGCGTATTATGCAGGCTGGATTAAATCAATTACGCGATTCCCTGTTTGCCACTGTTGGTCAATACGCTGTTCGTCAATTAGCTTATAAAACCTTTGTACATATGCATGAGTTATCTTTGCGATTTCATTTGGAACGCCGAACAGGTGGGCTTTCTCGTGTGATTGAGCGTGGAACAAAAGGAATCGAAGCGATCGTAAGATTTTCAATTCTTAGTACAGTACCAACAGTTTTAGAATTTATATTAACGGCACTGGTATTTTATATAAGTTATGGGTGGCATTATCTTCTCATTGTTGTTGTAACGGTTGGATTATATATTTTGTTTACCATTAAGGCGAGTGATTGGCGTATTCGCATTCGACAAAAAATGAATACAGCGGATACTGAGGCGAATACTCGCGCTGTTGATTCTCTTTTGAATTTTGAAACGGTCAAATATTTTGGTAATGAAACTCTAGAAGCCGATCGATTTGATGCTTCTATGGTAGGTTATGAAAAAGCCGCAACAAAGATTTGGACATCTTTAAGCTGGCTTAATTTTGGTCAGACTCTTATCTTTGGTATTGGAATGACGATCATGATGCTGATGTCAGCTTATGAAGTTTTTTATAAGACACAAACTTTAGGAGATTTTGTTTTTATTAATGCGCTTTTAATGCAACTTTCCATTCCACTAAATTTTATTGGTTCAATGTATCGTGATATTCGACAAGGTTTAACGGATATTGAAGCAATGTTTGATCTTTTAGATGTTCAGAAAGAGATCGTTGATAAATCGGATGCTAAACCGTTAGAGATAAGCGATGGGACCATTTGTTTTCATCAGGTAAAGTTTTCCTATGATTCGAGACGTCAGATTCTCAGAGATATTGATTTTGAAGTTCCTGGAGGAAAAACAGTCGCTATTGTCGGTCCATCGGGTGCCGGTAAATCTACTATTTCTCGGTTGCTTTTTCGGTTTTATGATGTTGATGCAGGCTCTATCACAATTGATGGGCAGGATATTCGTGACGTAACACAAAAGAGTTTGCGTGAAGCGATTGGCATGGTCCCACAAGATACGGTGTTATTTAATGATACAATTGCCTATAATATTTGCTATGGGCGTCCAAGTGCTACAGATGAAGAGATGCGCAAAGCTGCTGAAATGGCACAAATATCAAAATTTATTGAAATTTTACCGGAAGGTTTTCAGTCTATGGTAGGAGAGCGAGGTCTCAAATTATCAGGTGGTGAAAAACAACGCGTGGCTATTGCACGGACACTTTTAAAAGCTCCTCCACTTCTTATTCTAGATGAAGCAACGGCGGCTCTTGATACGGCGACGGAACAGGAAATTCAACAAGCATTGGATATTGTAAGCCGTGGACGTACAACATTGATTATTGCGCACCGTCTTTCTACTGTTATCAATGCGGATGAAATTTTAGTTCTTAAAAGTGGTCGTATTATTGAAAATGGGACGCATACAGAGCTTTTACGCAAGAAAGGTCTCTATGCTTCAATGTGGAATAAGCAGCTTGAAGCATCGCAAGCAGAAGAAAAATTACGTAAAATGCGTGAAGAAGATGAGACGAGTGTTGTTAATCGTAAAAAATAAATAGAGCAAAATGTAATCTATATCTTTATATGGAGTGATTGATTAAATACATAAAAAGACACAAGAGGAACAAAAAGCTTTGTTGCTTGTTTAAGTTTACGATGAATAGGAAATTATATGAGTATTCTGCAATCTTTCCATAATAGCTTTGTAACGGTTCATAAAGAAGGTTATCCTTTTATTGTAGCGTTTTTTGTTATTTCGCTCATTCTTGGTTGGATATGGAGTCCGTTGTTTTGGTTTGGTCTCGTTCTCACGGTGTGGTGTGTATACTTTTTCCGTGATCCAGATCGTGTGATCCCTTTGAATTCAAATTGGGTTATGTCGCCTGCAGATGGGCGTATTTCATTTGTGGAATCATGTGTTCCACCTGAAGAATTAGGATTAGGGAAAGATGAAATGATCCGTATTTCCATTTTTATGGATGTTTTTTCATGCCATATTAATCGTATTCCTATCAGTGGTACAGTAGAGTCTATCGTTTATCATCCAGGTCGATTTACCAATGCTGACTTTGATAAAGCTAGTCAGTTTAATGAGCGTAATGGGGTGGTAATTGATAGCAAACATGGTAAAATTGGTGTCGTACAAATAGCGGGAATGGTTGCGCGCCGGATTGTTTGCTGGTCAAAAGAAAACGATGCCGTTATAACTGGTGAGCGATTTGGATTGATTCGTTTTGGTTCTCGCCTTGATGTTTATATACCAACTGAAATGAAATTGCGTGTTGCAGTTGGACAGACAGCAATTGCTGGAGAAACAGTTTTGGGTTCTTTTGATGATAAGAGTGCCACAACGGACTTCAGATACGATTAGGACTCACAATGAAAAATTTTTCGCCATTTTCTTCATTCAATCCTGAGGGGCAGCATGATGATGTTGCAAATCGGCGGCGTTCACCTACATCAATGCGGTATGTTATTCCCAATATCATTACTATTTTAGCAATTTGTGCAGGGATGAGCAGCATTCGTTTGGCTTTTGAACATCGCTATGAAGCTGCTATTTTAATGGTGCTTTTGGCCGCAGTTTTAGATGGTGCTGATGGTCGCATTGCCCGTTTAATAGATGGTAGTTCATCTTTTGGGGCACAGATGGATTCTCTTGCTGATGTTATAAATTTTGGTGTTACCCCTGCACTCATTGTTTATTCTTTTATCTTGAATCAAGCGAATCATATTGGGTGGGTTGCTGCCCTTGTTTATTGTGTTGCTTGTTGTTTGCGATTAGCACGTTTTAATGTGATGTTAGATAACCCCAATATACCTAAGTGGCAGAGAAGTTATTTTGTTGGTGTTCCAGCACCAGCAGGAGCATTATTACTTTTATTGCCTACCTATTTAGGCACTCTTGGTTTGGTCCCTAATTGGGGGTGGGCATTATTTTTTAGTCTTTATACTGTAATTATTGCTTTTCTTTTGATTAGTCGTTTACCGGTATGGAATGCAAAAACAATTGATCAAAATTTAAGGCGCGATATCGTTATACCTTGCATGTTGGTCATTGTTATTTATGTCGGTTTTCTTGCGACTTACACATGGGAAACTTTATTGATTACAGCTGTTAGCTATATGATTTTTCTCCCTTGTAGTTTTATCGCTTATAATAAACGTGCTACTTTAGAAGAGAAAAAGGCTGATGCTAAAGCTATCCAAGAATTATAAAGTGCTTCATTCTTCTGTCGAAAAGCACAGGAAAAAGAGAGAGTCAAACGATTTACTTCTCATATGATGATCAATCAGGTACATGATAATCTACAAACCGATTTTTATGGACATTAAAGAGTTTTCCAGTTTCCTTTAAATCAGGTGATAACAAATGGACTATCTTTTTTGCAACCTCTTGTGGTAAAGGAAGAGTTTGTGGATCTTCACCGGGCATAGCTTCAGCGCGCATGGCAGTGCGTGTGGCACCAGGGTTGACACAATTAATCTTAATAGGGGTTTGTTTGAGTTCTTCTGCCCAACAGCGGGCAATCACCTCTAAAGCCGCTTTAGAGGCTGCATAAGCTCCCCAGAAAGGGCGCGCAGCATGCGCAACGCTTGAGGATAACAGGATGGCTCGTCCAGCATCAGATTCACGTAATAAAGGCTCAACGGCTTTCATTAAGCGCCATTGGCTGAAAAGATTTATTTGAAAAACATCTTCAAATACCGTGTTTTCTATATGCGCTATTGGTGAGAGTGTTCCAAGAATTCCTGCGTTTGCAACGATAATATCAAGTTTTTTCCAGCGTTTGGCAATTGAGATAGCAAGGGTATCGATGTTTTCCATATGATACAAGTCAAGGGGAACAAGGGTTGCATGAGCTCCTTTTTCTCGGATTTGATTATCTAATTCAGTAAGTCCACTGACTGTTCGTGCAAGAGCAATAATATGAGCACCGCGTGCAGCAAGCTCGAGTGCCAAATAATAGCCAATCCCTCTTGATGCGCCAGTAACAAGTGCAACACGCCCATGGAGACTAAAGTCACGTTTTGTCATCATTAATCTCTTGTTTTAAGAACAGATGATTGATGAATTTTGGAGAGATTTTCTTGATCAACCAGATGCGTAGGATAATATCCAGTAAAATAATGGTCAGTAAATTGTGGATCGGCGTTATTCCGTTTTTCCCCTGCTACAGCAAGATATAATCCATCAGTTGAAAGAAATTCTAATGAATCCGCTCCAATAAAATCACACATAGATTTTAAATCTGGATATTGATTTGCTAAAAGGTTTTCAGCTTTAGGTGTATCAATACCATAAAAGTCAGGATAAAAAATCATAGGGCTAGAAATGCGCATATGAACTTCTTTTGCTCCTGCATCGCGAAGCATTCGTACAATTTTAAGGGATGTTGTTCCACGCACAATAGAGTCATCAACCAGAATAACACGTTTTCCTTCAATCACAGGACGGTTTGCCGAATGTTTTAACTTGACGCCAAAAGCGCGAATTTGTTGTGTTGGTTCGATAAAAGTGCGGCCAACATAGTGATTACGAATAATACCAAGCTCGAAGGGAATTCCAATTTCTTGTGCATAGCCAATTGCAGCAGGCGTTCCTCCATCAGGAACAGGAACCACAACATCACCCTCACAAGGGGCTTCCTGTGCTAAACGGATTCCCATATTTTTACGTGTTGTATAAACACTACGCCCTCCAACGATTGAGTCCGGGCGGGCAAAATAAACATATTCAAACAAGCAAAGTTTTTCTGGTTTTGTATTTTCTGGTTTTATAATTTTTTTCGTAATTTCCCCATTTTTTTGTATTTCACATATGATGATTTCTCCATTTTTAACATCACGGACATATTTTGCTCCAATAATATCAAGAGCACAAGTTTCAGAACAAAAGATAGGCTTACCATCAAGTTCCCCCATCACGAGAGGTCTAATTCCTGTTGGATCGCGTGCCGCAATAAGCTTTGTACGTGTGAGCGCTAACATAGCATACCCACCTTCTACTTGCCGAATCGCATCAACAAAACGATCAGAGGACGATTCATAACGTGAGCGGGCGATAAGATGGAGAAAAACTTCTGAATCTGACGTTGATTGACAGATAGCACCAGAAGCGATGAGTTCACGGCGTAATGTGAGACCATTGGTAAGATTACCATTATGCGCAATAGCAATACCTCCAACTTTCAATTCAGCAAAAAGGGGTTGAACATTGCGTAATGCCACTTCTCCAGTTGTTGAATAACGGGTATGTCCAATAGCACGATTTCCTGGTAAGCGGGCAAGTGTTGCAGGGTTTGTATAGTGATCGCCAACAAGACCTAAATGCTTTTCTTGATGAAATATTTTATTATGGTAAGAAACAATCCCAGCTGCTTCTTGCCCACGATGCTGAAGTGCGTGGAGTCCAAGAGCTGTTAATGTTGCGGCATCTTCATGCCCAAGAATACCAAAAACTCCACATTCTTCATGAAGGGTATCATCATCTAATGAAAATTCTTGACAGAAAACATCGCTTTTTATCATCATATTCTTTCAGTTGTGATATGGAGGAATCATTAATATCACATTTTACATCATTTAGTTCTCTTTCCTCATGAAAAACTATTCTCTATTTTTTGAAAATTATCTTTTCATGAGAGTGTTGCTCATACGTATGTTTATTGCTGTCTTTAAACAAATTTTCCGTCTTTTCGAGAACAGATCCAATATCTTTGGGGAGTATTTCCCAGACTTTTTGTCCCAATGAATCTAAAATAGGCCTTGTTTTTGCATTTTTTAACCAATTCGCTTGAAGCTCGGGTTTAATCAGTGCATTAAGCAGTAACATACCGATGACCATGATAAGTAAACCACGAAGTGCTCCAAAAATAAAACCAATAGCACGGTCAAGGATACCAATTCGACTATCAATAATAAAATCAGAGATCTTCATTGTAATAATTGAAGTAATAATGAGAACAATAATAAAAATTGTGACCAATGTTGTGATCAATGCAATCATTTTATTAGAGAGATATTGTTCAAAGAAAGGTAAGACAGGTTTGAATAAAAACAGTGTCGTAACAGCTGCAACTGCCCAAGAAATCAACGATAACACTTCACGTGAAAATCCTCGAAGCATAGCAAGAAAAGCGGACAACAGGATGATTACTACGACAATTCCATCAAGGATTGTTATGATCATTTGTTTGTTCCTTATACATAAAGTTGTGTTCTTTTAAGTCTGTGTGCAAATATATTTTTTGTTATGCCATTTTTTGTTCTTATAGCAAGGATCTTTTGTATTTTATAGAGTTTTTTCTATATTATCATATCTGTGGTGCAGATCATTTTTTACTTACGGTAAGAGTAGCAACGAGTTCGGGAAGGTCGGAGAAAGTTTTTTGTTGAAAGTTGAGCGACTTCATCATTTCGGTTGTTGTTGTGGGGTGAAAGGCTCCTTGAAAGCCGAGTTTTTTTGCTTCATTGATGCGCTGTGCTGAATGTGCAACAGCGCGGGTAGCTCCTGAAAGACTGACTTCACCAAAATATACATAATCCGTTGGCAATGCGATATTGGCAAGAGAAGATACCAAAGCAGCGGCTACAGCTAAATCAGCAGCAGGTTCTGATATGCGATATCCACCTGCCACGTTCAGATAGACATCATGCTGTCCAAAACGAATGCCACAATGAGCTTCTAAAACGGCAAGAATCATAGAAAGGCGATTTCCATCCCATCCGACAACCGCACGTCTTGGTGTCCCAAGGGAAGAAGGAGCAACAAGCGCTTGAATTTCTACGAGTATCGGGCGTGTCCCTTCCATTCCTGCAAAAACAGCAGCGCCTGGTGCTTTTTCATTACGTTCCCCTAAAAATAATTCAGATGGATTTATCACTTCGCGTAATCCTTTATCAGACATTTCAAAGACACCAATTTCATCTGTTGGTCCGAAGCGATTTTTTACAGTTCTAAGAATGCGATAATGATGTCCTCCTTCACCCTCAAAATAGAGAACGCCATCAACCATATGTTCAACGACTCGAGGACCAGCAATTTGTCCATCTTTTGTAACATGCCCAACAAGAACAACGGCGGCTCCTGTTTTCTTGGCAAAGCGGATCATTGCCTGAGCACCGATACGTACTTGTGTGACAGTGCCAGGTGCTGAATCTGCTGTATCTGACCATAGGGTTTGAATCGAATCGATAATCACCATATCAAGGTTTTTATGTTCGCTTAAGGTTGCCAGAATATCTTCAACATTGGTTTCAGCAGCAAGTTTCACTTCTGTATTGTTAGCTTCAAGCCTTTGTGCGCGCAGACAAATTTGCGCAATAGCCTCTTCACCTGAAACATAGATGACATTATATCCTTTACGTGATAAAGCAGCGGCTGTTTGTGTCAGCAATGTTGATTTACCAATACCCGGATCACCTCCAACAAGGAGTGCTGATCCACGGACAAAGCCCCCACCGGTAACACGATCAAGTTCAGCAATACCAGAATGAATACGTGGAGCATCTTCGATATTTCCAGAAAGAGATGT
Organism: Bartonella sp. AP258QHHD; assembly: GCF_042196145.1. Taxonomy (NCBI): domain Bacteria; kingdom Pseudomonadati; phylum Pseudomonadota; class Alphaproteobacteria; order Hyphomicrobiales; family Bartonellaceae; genus Bartonella; species Bartonella sp. AP258QHHD. The sequence goes on along the minus strand of NZ_JBHIPR010000047.1, from coordinate 90,320 downwards.
GAGTGTGACAATGCGTCCTTTACGAGCATTCTGCTTAGGACCACTTCCTATGCCGCTATTTATAGTTTCTTCGATAAGGGAATTCCATTCCCCACAAGCGCTACATTTTCCTGCCCAACGGGAATGGATGGTTCCGCAATTTTGACAGATAAATTGAATACGATTACGCGCCATGTCGATTTAACCAATTTGCTCTGGAAGGTAATTGCTATCGGCCAGATCACTAAAGCGTGTGAAATCAGATTGAAAGGCAAGGGGCACGATTCCTGTCGGCCCATGGCGCTGTTTTGCAATAATAACGTCAGCTTTTCCAAAAGCTTTATCCATTATTTCTTGCCATTTCGTATGTTCCAAGCTACCTAGTTTTGGTTCTTCATTTTTGAGATAGTATTCTTCGCGATAGACAAACAGAACGATATCGGCATCTTGCTCAATTGAACCAGATTCACGTAAATCTGAGAGCTGTGGACGTTTATCTGTTCTATTTTCTACTTGACGAGAAAGTTGAGAGAGAGCGATAATAGGAATATTCAATTCTTTTGCTAATGCTTTTAATCCTGTGGTAATTTCTGTGATCTCTTGAACACGATTTTCTGATGAACGCTTTGAACTGCTTGTCATGAGTTGGATATAGTCAATAAACAAGATATCTAAACCATGTTGCCGCTTGAGACGCCGCGCACGAGCAGCTAATTGCGTAATTGATATTCCCCCAGTTTGATCAATATAAAGTGGTGCCTTTTGTAGTTGGTTCACCGCACGAATAATTTTTGAAAATTGTTCATCTGAAATATTGCCACGCCGAATATCAGAAGAAGAGACTTCTGTTTGTTCAGAAATAATACGGGTTGCAAGCTGTTCGGATGACATCTCAAGTGAGAAGAATCCCACAATGCCGCCTTCATTTTCTTGGATATTGGCATTACGATTATAAGCATTAGCAATATTAAAGGCAATATTGGTAGCCAGTGAGGTTTTACCCATACCAGGGCGGCCCGCAAGGATAATTAAGTCAGATGCTTGTAATCCTCCCATTTTTTCATCAAGTGTTTTAATATGGGTGGCTATCCCTGATAATTGTGAAGAGCGCTTTTTCGCAGCACTTGCCATATCGATAGCTTTTTTAATAGCCTCATTAAAATTTTCAAATCCACCTCCATATTTCCCTTTTTCTGCTAGCTCAAATAACTGATTTTCAACAGTTTCAATTTGTTGGGTAGGTGTGAGTTCTACAGGAGCATCAAAGGCTGTATTGACAACTTGAGTTCCAAGGTTAATCAAAGACCGTCGGATAAAGAGATCGTAAATGACGCGTCCATAATCTTCAGCGTTAATAATAGTGACTGCCTCTGTGGCTAAGCGAACAACATATTGGTATACAGTAATATCTCCAATTTTTTCTTCCATTTGGATATAGGGCTTGATTGTAACTGGATCTACACGTTTTCCTATTTTAATAAGGTGAGATAAAACATGATAAATTTTTTGATGCAATGGTTCAAAAAAATGTTCTGGTTTTAGAAAATCTGAAACGCGGTCAAGAGAATCATTGTTGATAAAGATGGCACCAAGCAATGCCTGTTCAGCTTCAATATTATGCGGAAGTTGCCGAAAAGAAGGAGAATCCTCTTTCTTTGAAGAGCTGACATTAACAACGTTAGTTTCTTCCATAATATTTTTCCACTAAAATTCTAAGTCTAGCTACTTTAGGCGATAAATTGAAAATCGTATAATTAAAAGAATAGAGCTACAAATCTTCATTTTAAGTTAAAATTATATAATTTTTTAAAACTCTCTTTTCGTTCCTCATTTATCATTTGTGTATTATTTATATAACGTCTATCTATTTTATTTTATAATATGTGATTTTAAAGTGGAAGTTTTGCTACTCTAAATTTAAGTATTTTTAAGTTACTTACCTTAAAATTCCAATATCTGTGTAAGTAGAATTATTTTTTTATAACTGAAATTATTTCAGATCATGTGAGGATATAATCAACTTAACGCTCATACAAACTTTAGCCTTAAGGGTAGAACTTTAAATTATTTTGCTTTATATGCTGGAAAAAAAAAGACATTTCACTCTTAGTGATATTATCATTCTCGGCATGTAATGCCTTTAAATAATATATTTCTAATTCTTTCATAAAAATTAGGTTCTTTATGTACGATAGCCATAAAATACTCACTTTTAAAGTGTGAGTATTTTATGAGCGATATTTAAAATGGAATAAAAAATATAAAACAGAAAGCAAAAATAGCAATTAAGCTTCTTGATGAGAACTGTTTATATCGTTGTCATTAATTTCTTCTGCCAATAATTCTTCCTGACTTTCTTCTAATAATTCTTCTTGAATATTATATATTTCTTTAGCCGAAGTGAGGGTTTCACCTTCTGCTTGGCGTTGTGCTTCACTGGTAGAACGCGCAACATTAATAATCACAGAAATTTGAACCTCTGGATGTAAGCTAAGAGTGATAGTGTGAAGACCGATCATTTTTATTGGATGATTAAGTTCGATTTGATTTCTTCCAATAGAAAAGCCTTCATCTGTTATGATTTCAGCAATATCACGTGTTGACACAGAACCATAAAGTTGTCCTGTTTCACCAGCAGAACGAACAACAATGAATGATTGTCCATCAAGTTTTTCAGCAATTTTTTGCGCTTCGCTTTTGCGTTCAAGATTACGTGCTTCAAGTTGTGCACGTTGTACCTCAAAATGTTTTTTATTAGCTTCATTTGCGCGTAAAGCTTTACCTTGAGGCAAGAGAAAATTACGCGCATAACCATCTTTAACTGAGACAATATCACCCATCTGACCAAGACGAGGAATGCGCTCAAGTAAAATAATATCCATAGTTTTTCCTTTCGAACAAATAAATTTAGTGGAGTTTTTTGCGTGATTGAAAATTGTATTGAATAGCAGCCCAAATTCCCATCAAAAGCATCATGAAAACAATAGGTGGAGTAAAAACGACTGTAAAAATAGCAATATAAACAAGAGAAAGTATAATAATTCGACCGTTTACCCCTTTTGTAATATTGTGAAGATATGCTAGACCGCTAATTAATATGATGACAATGTATGCAGTACTAAAGACACGGGTACTCAAGTTAAGAGAAGCGCTCAACTCAATCATCGATGCTATGCAAACAATAATAAAAATAATAATTCCAGAAATTGGAAGGCGGAGAGTTTGGCTCCAATCATCACGGGGTCTTTTCAGCCATTTCATATGTTGTGCTGCTATCATGGAAAAGTAAAGGTTACCAATGAGAAAAACCAAACTATAAATAGTCAAAGAAAAAGCAGTAAAAGTTGCTGTATGCGTCATTAAAAGCTCATTAAAAGCGCGTATATCGGCTTCTTTTATTGACTGTGTTTGTTGCAGAGTTTGTGCTATGTTTTCGGTGATTTTTTTTGCAACGATGGGTGTGGAAGGACGTGTTTGAACATAAAGCCCAATGAAAGTTGCTATAAGAGCGATAAAATTAGTTAAATGAAAAATAACCGATGATAATGGATACCATATCAGTTCGTTTTCTTTTTGCGCTGGTCGTGCAAGCCCAAGAAGCCAAGAAGCATAGACAGCAGGAAGGAAAAATAAGAACATAAAGCCAAGAGCAATATAGGTATTAGTGGTTATGATAAGAACAACAGTGGCACTTATGAGGGCGATGAGACTGGCTAATGTTCCTTGACCGAACGCAACAATAAAAATTGGCAATGAAAGAAAGCAGCCAAGAAGAAGAGAAAAAAAGGGCGCGATATTTGCAACACTGATGATTGCCAGTCCTATCACAACAGCAAATAATCCTGCCAAAATACCGGTTAATATCTCATAAGTACGATTTTTTTTCATTTATTGCTGTCCTGCTTTCTGCAGTTAGAGGCGTGTCAATACCCCAACTTTGACATTTAATAGCTTAACATAGGATACAACAAGCTATTTTTTAACCATATAAGAAAAGCAACTGGAGAAACTCTCCAGTTGCTTAGCGTATTGATTGCTTACTTTATAACGTACGGAAGTAAGCCTAAAAAGCGAGCACGTTTGATAGCATTAGCTAATTCACGCTGTTTTTTCTGACTAACAGCAGTAATCCGTGAAGGAACAATTTTCCCACGTTCGGAAATATAACGTTGTAACAACTTGATGTCTTTATAATCAATTTTGGGAGCATTGGTCCCTGAAAAAGGACATGTTTTACGACGACGATGAAAGGGGCGACGTGCAGAGTTTTGATTAGTATCAGTCATCATTCTACCCCTTCTATAGTATTTTCACGTTGACGACGTGGAAAACGAGGACGCTCTTCATCATGTCCAATGTGACTATTGCGATCAAGGTGTGAGAGCATAGCAGATTTTTCTTTTTCGTGTTTTTCTACGCGAATGGTCATATAACGCAAAATATCTTCATTGATGCGCATCTGACGCTCCACTTCAGCAATTGCTGAAGCTGGTGCATCAATATTGACTAAGACATAATAAGCTTTACGGTTTTTACGAATACGGTAAGCAAGAGGACGAAGTCCCCAATTTTCTATACGCCCAACTTTTCCACCATGCGCTTCAATGACACCTTTGTAGAGACTCAAAAGTTCATCAACTTGCTGCGGTGCAATGTCTTGTCGGGCAAGGAACATATGTTCATAAAGAGCCATTGTTTTGCCTTTCTTCAATTAAATTTCACCGGTTTTAGCGCAAAGCCTCTGCGACTTGTCTTTTTTGGAAATCCAAAGAAGAAAGGACGCGTTTACAATTCGAGACATCTCAGAGCGGAGATACGGGAGGCCGGAAACATTGTATTTCCTACTGATATTTTTCAGCCCTCCGTTCAACCTCCAGCTAAAGTGCCGGCAACGAATATTTCATATCTACAGGTTATCTTTTAAAATAGCAAGTTTATGCACACAAAAAAATTGATTTGTTAAATCTTGATATATTTCCTTCTTCTACAAAAAGATAATACTGTAATATAAAGGCAAAGGAGGGAAAAATGGACTTTTTAAACCAGATTGATGTTACACTCTTTGAAATGTTTGTCGGCAATCATCAAGCTTGGTCGATTGTAGTTTTGTTTAGTATTTTTTGTGCAAAGTTTTTAATTTATATTATTCCTCTCCATCTTTGTGCGTTGTGGTTTTGTGGTGGGGAGAGGGAACGGTGTGTTGTGCTAAGCATTTGCATGAGTATTTGTGCATCTCTTTTCATAGGTTATCTCATTTCTCTTTTTTATTTTCATCCTCGCCCATTCGTGGTAGGGCTGACGACACCGCTTATTCAACATCGTGCAACAGCTTCTTTTCCTAGTAATCATGCCTTGACCATTGCATCTTATGCAGCTAACTTTTATTTTTACCGATACAAAGTTACTTTTAAATTTGCCACCGTATTTTTGTGTTTGATCTGTTGGGCGCGCATCTTTGTGGGTGTACATTATCCCTTTGATATTTTAGCAGGTGCACTTTTAGGAAGTCTCATAAGTTTGGGTGTTATTCAGTTTATAGCACCCTATTTTCCTAAGTTTTTATATCAAATTCCGCCCTTAAAATATAATTTTAGGTGTGGTATTCGTTTTAAATAAAGGGCTTTATATTGATTTGTGCGGATGAATAAGGTCAAAAGAAAATAATTTAATTGTACAGTTTTAGGAGTTGATAAATGGGTGCAGCTTTTATTTTTCCAGGGCAGGGGAGTCAACTTGTTGGTATGGGGAAAGCGCTTGCAGAGCAATTTATTGTCGCACGGATGGTTTTCGAGGAAGTTGATGATGCTTTGGGTGAGAAATTATCAAAGATCATTTTTGAAGGACCAGCAGATGTTTTAACGTTAACAGCAAATGCACAACCGGCATTAATGGCTGTATCTATGGCTGTCATTCGTGTGATGAAACAATTAGGGCTTCGTATAGAAGAAAAGGTAAGGTTTGTTGCTGGTCATTCTTTAGGCGAATATTCGGCTCTTTGTGCTGCTGGTACATTTACTCTCACAGATACGGCAAGACTTTTGCGTATTCGTGGCAATGCTATGCAGGCTGCTGTCGCGGTTGGTGAAGGTTCTATGGCTGCATTAATTGGTTTAGAAGAGCACATTGTGGAAGAAATTTGTGAAACTGTTTCTGGAGAAGGACTATGTCAGATTGCTAATGATAATGGTGGTGGGCAAATTGTTATTTCCGGTAAAGCAAAAGCAGTTGAGGCAGCGGTAGAGATTGCATCAACAAAAGGTGCAAAACGTGCACTTCTTCTTCCTGTTTCTGCACCTTTTCATTCATCTTTAATGCAACCTGCTGCTGATGCCATGAAGAAAGCACTTTTGACTGTTAACAAAATGTCCCCTATTGTTCCTTTGATTGCCAATGTTTCTGTTGCACCTGAGAGCAATCCAGAGCGTATTACTACTCTTCTTGTCCAACAAGTGACTGGGAGGGTACGATGGCGTGAAACAATAGAATGGATCGCTGCGAATGGGGTTGATACGCTTTTTGAAGTTGGTTCTGGAAAAGTATTAACAGGTTTAACGCGTCGTATTAACAAAGATATAAAGGGGGTAACAATTGGAACAGTTGATGAAATAGAATCAGCGCTAGGCATGCTTGGCGTTTAATCTATAAGGAGTTAAAAAATGTTTAGATTAACAGGGCGTAAAGCTCTTGTAACGGGGGCTTCGGGAGAAATTGGTGAGGCAATTGCACGCTGCTTTCATGCACAAGGAGCTATTGTTGGACTTCATGGAACACGTGAAGAAAAGCTCAGAGAAGTGGCGGCAGAATTAGGGCAGAATGTTTTTGTATTTCCCGCTAATCTTTCTGAACGCCAATCGATTAAACAATTGGCTGAAGTTGCAGAGAGAAAAATGGATGGCGTCGATATTTTGGTTAACAATGCGGGAATCACTAGGGATGGTCTTTTTGTGCGTATGCAAGATAAAGACTGGGATGATGTTTTAGAAGTTAACCTAACAGCTGCTTCTCTTTTGACGCGTGAATTAATACATTCTATGATGCGCCACCGTTATGGAAGGATTATTAACATTACATCTGTTGTTGGTGTTGTGGGAAATCCTGGACAAACGAATTATTGTGCTGCAAAAGCAGGCTTGATAGGTTTTTCTAAAGCCTTGGCACAAGAAATTGCTTCGCGAAACATCACTGTCAATTGTATTGCTCCAGGATTTATTAAATCTGCAATGACAGACAAGCTTAATGAAAAGCAAAAAGAAGCCATTATGGCTGCGATTCCGATGAAGCGTATGGGAAGTGGGCAAGAAATAGCCGCTGCTGCTGTTTATTTAGCAAGCGATGAAGCAGCCTATACGACAGGTCAAACACTCCATATCAATGGTGGAATGGCAATGATTTGAGTATTTATTTTATTCCACATTGATTTATGAGTTGTATTATTTTAGATAGTAACGATTGAAATGGATAGATGCATCTATTTCTTTAATATGGTCGTTGATCAATTGATGTCGGAATGTCAGATTGGTTCATTTTGTAGGGGATATCCACAGGATGTTTTAAATCATTACTAAAATCTTTTAAAGTAATGCATCTATTGCTTGATTAGATGAACCGATATAGTTAACCAAATTATAGGAAATATAAATTCGAGGATTTCAACATGAGTGATACAGTAGAGCGCGTTAAGAAAATTATCGTGGAACATCTTGGGGTTAATGCTGATAAAGTTGTAGAAAATGCAAGCTTTATCGATGATCTAGGGGCTGATAGCCTTGATACGGTTGAACTCGTTATGGCTTTTGAAGAAGAGTTTGGGGTAGAAATTCCAGATGAAGCTGCTGAAACGATTTTTACAGTTGGCGATGCAGTCAAGTTCATTGATAAAGCTTCTGCGTGATTACTAAAGGGCAAAGGCATAAATTGCTTTTGCCTATATTCTTCGGAGCTCTTTTGAAAAGAGAGCTTTGAGAGGTGAAGTTTAGTTCAAGGTTAGAAGTTATGAGACGTGTTGTTGTTACTGGTTTAGGGTTGGTATCTCCATTAGCTGGTAATACTGAATATAGTTGGAAACGACTTCTTGAAGGAAGAAGTGGTGTCCGACGTATCACAGAGTTTGATGTGTCAGATTTGCCATGCCAGATTGCTGCGCGTATCCCCTTAGGGGATGGAACAGAGGGGACTTATAATGCTGATTTGTATATGGAACCTAAAGAGCAACGTAAAGTTGATGCATTTATTGTTTATGCAATGGCAGCTGCTAACCAAGCGCTTGCAGATGCCGAATGGTTTCCTAAGAGTGATGAAGATCAGATTTGTACAGGCGTGTTAATTGGTTCGGGAATTGGGGGAGTTGAGGGTATTGTTGAGGCTGGTTATACGCTTCGTGATAAGGGTCCACGTCGTGTTTCTCCTTTTTTTATTCCAGGTCGTTTGATTAATCTTGCTTCTGGTTATGTGTCTATTCAATATGGTTTACGGGGGCCTAATCATTCTGTTGTAACGGCTTGTTCAACAGGGGCGCATGCGATTGGTGATGCGGCACGTTTGATTATGTTTGGTGATGCAGATGTCATGGTGGCAGGGGGAACCGAATCTCCAATAAATCGGATATCTCTTGCAGGTTTTGCAGCTTGTAGAGCTCTTTCCACTTGTCGCAATGATGATCCTGAACGGGCGTCACGTCCTTATGATACTGATCGTGATGGTTTTGTGATGGGGGAAGGAGCAGCTGTTGTTGTTTTAGAAGAGCTGGAACATGCCAAAAAACGAGGGGCGCGTATTTATGCTGAGGTTATTGGCTATGGTTTATCTGGTGACGCTTACCACATTACAGCGCCTTCAGAAAGTGGTGAAGGGGCTCAGCGTAGTATGATAGCTGCTCTTAAGCGTGCACAAGTGAATGTAAGTGAACTTGATTATATTAATGCTCATGGTACATCTACGATGGCTGATTCCATAGAGCTAGCGGCTGTTGAGCGTGTTTTAGGGAGTTATGCACCACAAGTTTCTATGTCATCAACGAAATCATCTATCGGGCATTTACTTGGTGCAGCCGGTGCTGCTGAGGCTATTTTTTCTATTTTAGCTATACGGGATAATATAGCCCCAGCGACACTTAATCTTGACAATCCATCGATTGAAACGAAAATCGATCTTGTACCACACAAACCGCGTGAACGAAAGATTGATACGATTCTTTCTAATTCTTTTGGATTTGGTGGGACAAATGCATCGTTGGTGATGCGACGTTTTAGGGGATAATAAGTATTTTTATTTAATTTTTGCTTTTGAGTTTTCTACTTTATTATAAGGTGAATGAGAAATTATAATATTATCCTTAATCGCTATTGAGGGGTTATGTCCGATGTGAAAAATGGAAAATCATTAAAGGACGTAAGTGATTCCTCTTCGAATCATTTAGCAGATAGTTATGACATGTTAATACATAAAAAACGAAAGAAATCATCTATCGTCCGTAATCCGTTTGTCATTCTCGGTCATTTTTTTCTTATGCTGATTGTGATTATTCTTTTTGCCATAAGTATTCCTCTTTATATTGGAAAAAGTATTTTTGAAGAAAAGGGTAAAATTGAGGAAGAACAAATTGTTCTTATCCATCCTGGTACCGGAATTCGTGAAATTGCTTCATTGCTAGAAAAACGTGGTTTCATTCGATCATCAGATATTTTTGTTTATGGGGTTGGTTATCACCAAAAAACAACGCATCTGAAGGCTGGTGAATATTTAATTCCAGCTCATGCTTCGATGCAGGATATTATGGATATTCTTGTGAAAGGAAAATCTATAGAGTATACATTTACAGTACCTGAAGGTTTAACGGTTCAGCAAGTTTTCGATCGATTAGCTGCGAATGAAATTTTGATTGGAGACCTTCCAAAAATTTTGCCTCCAGAAGGTTATTTAATGACGGATACTGTTCGTTTTATTCGGGGAACAACGCGTAAAGAGATTGTAAACAGGTTGCGTGAAGGACAGACAAAATTAATTCATGCTATATGGGCTACGCGTTCACCTAATTTACCTATTAAATCAATTGATGAATTTGTTATATTAGCCTCAATTGTTGAGAAAGAAACGGGAATTGCAGCAGAAAGACCAATGGTTGCTGCGGTATTTTATAACCGCCTTACAAAGCATATGCGTCTTCAATCGGATCCAACAGTAATTTATGGTCTCTTCGGAGGAAAAGGAAAACCATCCGGTCGTGCAATTTATCGTTCAGATCTTGAGAAGGAAACACCATATAATACTTATAAAATTAATGGTTTGCCCCCAACGGCTATTGCAAATCCAGGTCGAGATTCTTTAAAAGCGGTGGCACATCCACCAAGCAGTGATGCACTTTATTTTGTTGCTGATGGTTCAGGAGGGCATGTTTTTTCTCGAACTTTAGAAGAACATAATATGAATGTTCGCAAGTGGCGAGAATTAAAGGCAAAACATTGAATTTATAGTGATAACACCTCTTTTTGCATCGTAAATGAAAATCTCAAATATAGTAAAATTTTTCTATTTAAACTTTTTATGAGAATGATAAAAAATTATTTCCTTGTCTGTCACAAGTGGGATTAGCGTATGGATAAAAATATTTAAGAAAGAAGTGAATACACTGCTAATACCTTATCTCAAAAAAGAGCAGAATAACATTGAGAATTGCTAAGAAAACACATTGATTAGGGGAAAGGTTGAGATAATGTATAATTCAAACTTTGGAGAAACATTTATGAACAAAGTAGAGTGATGTAATGACAGTCTTTGAAAGTAAATTGAGTACTATAAAAATGAATCAACGCCGCGGTTTTTTATTTATTCTCTCTTCACCTTCAGGTGCTGGTAAATCAACAATTTCTCGATTACTTCTAAAAGAGGGACAATTAGAGCTTTCCGTAAGTATGACCACAAGGAAAAGGCGTCCTAGTGAAGTAGATGGGCTGCATTATTACTTTATTTCAAAGGAAGAGTTTGAATATAAGCGTGATAGGAATGAATTTATTGAGTGGGCAGAAGTTCACGGAAATTATTATGGCACTTTACGTGAAACTGTTGAAAGCGCATTGAATGCTGGCCAAGATATGTTATTTGATATTGATTATCAAGGTACCGAGCAGCTGCAAAAAAAGATGCTAGGAGACACTGTATCTGTTTTTATTCTTCCACCATCAATGAAAGAGCTTGTTTCGCGTTTACATCGTCGAGCAGAAGATAGTCAAGATACTATCAATTTGCGATTGGAAAATGCACGAACGGAGTTAAAGCATTGGCTTTCTTATGATTATGTTGTGATTAACGAAGATTTAGATCAGTCTTTATCTTTTATTAAATCAATTTATTTAGCTGAAACCGTAAAACGTGAGCGTTGTTCTTATCTTGGTTCTTTTGTTGATGGGCTTATTGCTGAAAAAATCGATAAATATTGTGATTAAAAAAGGTTTTATAACACAAAGTGCATGTTTTAGAGCACTAGATGCGCTAAAGTTACAAATTCAGAAACCGAGAGCGTTTCAGCACGGCGCATTCCATCAATTCCAGCTTTTTCTAATAGCTCTTCACCTCCAAGTGTTTTGAGATTTTGACGAAGCATTTTTCGTCTTTGCCCAAAGGCGGTTTTTGTGACGAGGCTTAGTTTTTGTGCAGAGCAGGCAAGAGGTTGTGTTCGCGGAATAATATGAACAACGGAAGACGTTACTTTAGGTATTGGTATGAAGGCTTGAGGGGGGACATCAAAAGCAATTTTAGCAGTTGTACGCCAGCCAGTTAAGACACTAAGACGTCCATAATGAGTAGATTGAGGTTTAGCTGTAATCCGTTTGGCAACTTCACGTTGAAACATCAATGTCATTGATTCATAAAAAGGAGGCCATGGTTCAGTCAAAAGCCAATTTAATAAGAGTTGTGTCCCAATATTATAGGGAAGATTTGCAATAATGCGCGGTTTTACAGGGCTTGTTTCAAAGAGTTTTGAGAAATCTTGCTTCAGTGCATCATTACAAATAACTTTTAATTTTTTAGGATAGTGTTTTTCTATTTCTAAGAGAGCCGGTATGCAGCGCTCATCGCGTTCTATTGCTGTTACAATGGCACCCTTTGCTAGCAAGGCACGTGTGAGACCTCCAGGACCTGGACCAATTTCAAGAACAGGTTTTCCTTCTATATTGCCTGCTTGATGAGCAATTTTAGATGTTAAATTAAGATCAAAAAGAAAATTCTGCCCCAAAGATTTATGCGCTTGTAATCCATATATATCAATGACCTCACGCAGAGGAGGGAGATTATCTATTGGCATGGGTTTAAACTATTTTTTGCAAGTTGATTTGCAAGTTTAAGAGCAGCAATAAAGCTTTCAGGAGAGGCTATCCCTTTATCAGCAATGTCAAAAGCAGTTCCGTGATCTGGAGATGTGCGAATAAAAGGTAGACCTAACGTGACATTAACAGTGCTGTCAAAGTCTAATGTCTTAACAGGGATAAGGGCTTGATCATGATACATACAAATGGCAACGTCATATGCCTTTCTTGCGCATTCATGGAACATTGTGTCGGCAGGCAGCGGGCCTGCAATATTGAGTCCTTTCTTTTTAAGATATTCAATAGCAGGAGTGATAACTTCAATATCTTCTTTTCCCATTGCACCTCCTTCTCCAGCATGAGGATTAAGACCAGCAACAGCTAGTCGGGGTGACGTTATTTTAAACCTTGTTTTTAAGTCATATTCAGTAGTAAGTACCGTTTGAATAATTAAATCACGGGTAAGCTGTGAAGGAACATTTTTAAATGGAATATGAACAGTTATTGGTACTGTTTTTAATCGGGGTCCTGCTAACATCATAACTGGATGATAACATTTATGAAAAGCTTTATGGGCTAAATCGGCTAAAAATTCTGTATGACCTGGAAATCGAAAACCGGCATCATAAAGACTCTTTTTTGCAATAGGACAAGTGATAAGTGCACATGCATGGCCATTTTGAATCAATTGAACACAGCGTTTAATTGCTTCAATAATTCCAGCTGTATTTTTCGATGAAGGTATACCTAATTGATCACTTTGTTTGTTTTTTAACGGTATGATAGGAAGAGCTTTTTGAAAATTTTTTGCAGGATTATTGATTAAAACAGATTGCACCTCAACATCAATCTGTAAAAAACGAGCGCGCGAACGAATAACATCTGGATCAGCAAGAAGTACAAAAGGTGGAATTTGGCGCGTAACACGCAAATTCCACGCTTTTAGTACTATTTCAGGACCAATTCCGGCAGGATCACCACCGCTAACAATAAGAGCAGCCATTATGAATTTTGAATGCGTGCCACTCGGCGCAGTTCTTCTAAATATTTGTCGCTTAATTCTTCAAGTTTTTGCGGGCTTCTTTTTTTACTATCTTGAAGAGAAAATATCAGTCGAGCGACATAATCATCAGAAACTCTTTTTATTTTGCAGACAGCAATTGCTTCGATTCCATCAGATGTTTCTTGTAATTTTGTCATTTTTCCAGCAGGCGTTTCAAGAATAGCTTGTTCCCATGCATTAGGAAGTTGTGGCTCCAGAAACTTTCCTAAGTGGCGGATAGTAACGTCTAAAATACCTCTTGCTTGATTGTGAGCATTGGCACATCCACGGAAATGTGCGCGAAAATTACTTGCTTCTCTTTGACGTCTTTCAAAGATCTCTGAACGACGATGTGCAGGAATGACAAAAACAATTCGCTGTAATGTATATTCGTTGGTTGAAGGTTTTACACCACCATTTTTTAATATTCTGCGTACAGCTTCTTGTTCGCTAATCATACCTGTTTCAGCTTGATAGCGTGCGCTAACAAGACGCCCCCATCCTATTTGTCCACGGATGTAATCTTTAAAGTGTTGCACTGTGATCTCAGTTTGGATCAGAATCTGGTTGAGCTGATCAATCGTCATATTATTTTGTGTCGCAAAATTCTCAAAAGCTCTATCAACTTCATCATTGCTTACTTCAATATTACGACGTTTTATTTCAATATTTTTTAGCTTTTCATCAATAAGCTCTTTTTTAGCCTGTGCCACCAAATTGCCTTGCTTTTGTTGTAGCCTGAGAAAAGCAAGGCGTCGTTGTATATCATAATTTGTGATGGGGTTGCCATTAACTGTAACAACAATAGAAGTCTGCGCAAAGACTGTCGGAATCAAAAATCCATTTATTAGCAGGCTACTTACGCTCAAAGATGCAATGTAAAATAAAGCAAGAAAACGCTTTTTCAATTTATTCATGTAAATAGGCTTTCGCATTGTTTATTAATTCTCATCAACAACTTAAAATACACGCTTTCTTTCATAAAAACAATGATAAGTTAAATGACTGATACATTCCCTTTATAAATTAATCTATCTTTTTTCCGATATCTGCAATCGTACGCAATGAAAGAGAGAAATTAAAGTTTTGCAAGGGTGCTTTCCTGCCTGGATTCGTTACCTGTTGATAACCGAATGTTAACCCGAAACATTCATCCATATAACTCAAGCTAATTCCTCGCTTTATAAATGTACCAGATACTAAATCATAACCGGCGTTGCTATTAATGGACCAATAATCTGCTAATTTAAGTCCTGTTTGAAAAGAAATTTCTTGGCGCTCTTGAGAATATTCATAATCTGGTTGCTTTGCGATATAGGCATATTGTAGAGCCGCCCAAAAATTTTGCCATTTTTGTGATGCTTCGATTTCACTACGGCGGATTTTTCCTGTTTTTTTGTCAAAGCGTCCACGCGTTTCTAAGGAAAAACCACTTTTATGGGTTGTACCAAACATTGCAACATAGTCTGAACGTTTTGCCTCTAAGCTAGAATGAGTACCGACATTGATAAAGTCCTTTTCTGCAAAAGAATTCTTTCCTGCTAGATGGAAGGATTGTCCAATGAGACCATAAAGAGACCAATTATCATTAAGGCTTCCAGAATATCTTATACCTATATTGGCTCTTGTACCACCTTCTACACGATCATAACCAGAAAATTTGTCTCGTTGAAAGAGAGTGGTTGCATCAAAGACAAAGCTTTGAGCATCTTCATTAGGAATTTGTCCAATAGATTGTTCATTATTGCGTATAAAAATTTGTGCAGTTGGTTCTATAATATGTGTAGAATGATCAGCTGTAATGAGGAAGGGATAACGTAGTTCCAACCCTGCTGTTGCCATGCCACGAATTGCTGAACCATGAATTGCGGATAAGGCATTGTTTTCTATAGAATCTGTGTGATTTTCGCTTGCATTGGTTGTAATGATATCAGCTCGTAGAGAGAGAAGAGGGGTTAAGATGAGTCCGTTGTGCGTGTTGAAGCGCTTTTTCCACTGAAGCTCGTTTGTTAAACGCAAACTATTTCCAGCCATACCAGAAAGTTTTACTGTGTTGAGAGGGTTTCCGTTCTGGTCGGGTGAACTGAAGTCAGCATGGCGACGATAAACTGATTGCATATTACTATGGAAGGTAAGCTCTCCATTATAAATGGGTTCATCTGGTGTGAAAAAATAATCGATGCGTGGTAAGACCCACGCTTGTCGAGAGTGACGTTCATAATGAGGATCATTCAGTATTGAATCTTGAACTTTAAAATGATAAAAACGCATATCAAAATAATTTTTTCCTGCAAGACCATTCAAATAGATCTGAGAAAGTTGTGTAGGATTGTTATAGTTTTCAAGTTTATAGGCACGACTAAAATGCCGATCCGATTGTGCAAGAATATCCCATCCATAAGTCCAGTGTGAGTTAATACGAAAATCCCCCTTTGTCGCCAGCATATAACGGTTTTTATGTTGGGCATCAATCGTATCATTATCAAATCTATGCGGTTTCATTTGATATATATGAGCAAAGCGAATGTTATAACGGCCCGTTTTTAAACGCTGACGCCATTCCCCTTCGGTTAAAAGCCCTTGTTGGGTATAAACCGTAGAAGAAAGGGTAAAATCATAATGGGGGGCGAGATTCCAGAAATAAGAATTCTTTATCCCCATACCGAGATAATCAGTATAAAAAAAATGAGGAGTAAGCAGACCGCTAGCACGCCTGACAGTTGGATCATAGATCTCAAAATTTGGAAATTTTATAATCGGTACACCAAAAACTTCAAAACTGCTATTTTCAAACCGAATTTTTTTGACGCTATTATTCCATATGATCTTTCTTGCTTTAATTTTCCATAGGACGTCTCGATCTGGTTTATAAGAGCAAGGTTCACAGGCTGTATAGGTTGCATTTTCAAAGACTGTTATGTGATTGTGTTTGCGTGTAGCATTTTGGGCTGAAAAGTGAACATTGTTGGCTGTATCAATACGTAAGGCGTTTACAAAACCCTCGCCAAGATCTTTGGTCATATCAATTTGGTTGGAATAAATTTTATTACCATCCTTTTGAGTAATTTCAACGTTCCCTTGTGCTATAAGCCGTCCTGTTTTTTGATTGTAAATAATTTTTTGAGCGACAACTTTATTGCCATCATATTCGATTTGGACATTACCGTGTGCAGAAACAGTGTTTTCATCACGATTGTAGATGAGTTCATCCGCAGAGAGCAAAAGAGGAGGTTCCGGATTTTGAATGCGACTTTGAGAAGGAGATTGAAGGCTTTGAGCGTGCGCACAATAAGATAAAGCACCTCCTAAAATAACCCCCACAACACTTTTAAAAGCGAGAGCACTTAATTTTGTTAAAATAGTTTTTTTAAGTGTTAATGCTTTCACTTAGCCATCCTCTTTATGAAGTAAAAAAGAGATTCCTAAGAATAACGCAATAACAACGGGTGTCCAAGCTGCAATAATTGGTGGAATATATCCAGCATTACCAAAAGCTTGAACAAGTACGGAAATAACATAAAGTATAAACCCAGCTATTACGCCACCAAGAATCAACATTCTAGATTGCCCAAAACGTGTAAAATTTAAAGATACAGTTGCTGCAATGAGGGTCATTGCCACAAGCAATGCCGGTAATGCAATCAGAGATTGGAAATACATATCAAAATTATTAGCAGAATAGCCAAATGAACGTGCAATCATAATTTGTTTTGGCAATTGGTAAAATGGAATAGTTGCGGGATTCACTAAACGTTCCGTTAAAAATTCAGGTTTTAGATTGGTTTTTATTTGCAACACGGTAAATTTTTCAGGAGGATGCCCTATTTTATAGATTGTTCCATTTGTTAATAGCCAGAATCCATTAGTCAAGGTTGCTTTTGGGACGTTAATCCAATTTTTAACGGTTGCATTGTCATTGTATTGTACAAAGGTTGCATCGAGAAGAGAAAGTCCTTGATCGGTGATAGATTTAGCACCAATGGTTGTTCTGCCTAAATTTGTACGTTGTGTTAACCAGTGGATACTTGTATTGTGAAGAGGTGTTAGTACATTGTGATTGCGCCATTCAGTCATCTTTTTTTCTGCTTGAGAAAATCCCCATGCAGCAAGTGGATTAATGAGAAGAATTGAAAATAATCCTAAAAGAAAAGCTCCAAAACAAGCTGGCATAAGAAATTGCCATGCAGAAATACCGATTGAACGAGTCACCACAAGTTCAAGTTTTTTGTTGAGCGAGATAAGCGTTGCTATTGCAGAAAAGAGTGCAATGAAAGGGATAAGTTGTTGCATGATAAAAGGGATGCGTAAAGCAGAGAGGAAAAATGCATCTTTTGCTGTATAATGCGGAAGGGAAGATAGCCTACCGGAATTCTCTGTGAAATCGATTAAAAGAGCAAGAACAAAAATGCTCCCCCAGAAATAACAAGTTATTTTAAGATAACGTATAAAAAAATATCGTCCAAGTGTCCACCCAATCATGATATTTTATCCGAGGAATCTTGAGATTTTCGCTGTTCAAATTTGTTCATTATTTTTTGAAAAGCGATTTGAAGTATCTCATTAACTTTTGTGGGAAGCCCAATTTTATGATTCGTTAAAAGCATAAAAAAGACAAATGCACTTGTTCCTATAGGTATAATATAAAGGAGAGGAACGTATGCAAGATCGCTTTTTGCTTTTTCTGCGAAAAAATATCCTATCCAATACACCAGAAAAGAGAGGGCAATTGCCGAGAGATTTGCGGAATGACGAGCTTGTCGATGGGAGCGTACATCCCCTGCGGCTGCTAATGCAATAAGTGAAAAAACAATAGGGTAGAGCCATTGTGTTAATCTGCGGTGAAATTCAGCTTTATATTGGAGTGGTTTTCGTTGATAGTAGGGATCTTTTGGGTCAGGGTTTTGTAAATAAGAAAGAGACCGATCTTTTGGATAAAGAGTAGGTGTTTTATCACTGGGGATAAACTCTCCTAGGCTAAAAGTATATGAGCTAAATTGCACGATTGAAACACTGTTATTTTGATGATTGACTCTTTCTATTTCACCGTTATTGAGAACCAGAAAACTGCCGTTTTTATTGCTCACAATGGATGCGTCTGTTGCATAATAAAAAAGATCAGTCTTAGGATCACGCTGGTCGGCAATGAAAAGGCGTTCAAGTGTTCCATTTGGATTTCGTTCGCCAATTTCTATGTAAAGGTTATTGGCGAGTTTTTGGAAGCTCCCTTCACTAATGAATAGATTAATAAGATCAAAATGAGCGCTTGCTAGCATTTGTCGCATATGAAGACGCGCTTGAGGAACAACAAAATTAGCTATAGAAAAGGAGATACAGGATGCAACAATAGCAAGAAGAAGGATAGGTTTCCAAACAGTACTTTTAGGAAAACCAGAGGCATTGATGACAGCAAGTTCTGAGTCTTGATGCATTGCTGAGAGGATGGTTGTAATTGCGATCACTAATGCAAACGGAATGACAACAAAAATAACAGAAGGAACCAATGAGAGTGAAAATTGTAAGACTGTGAGGAGTGTTTGTTTACTTGTTGTGAGAAAGTTTATCCGTGCAAGAATTTGTATAGTCCAACTAACGCCCACTGCTGCAATCATGACAGAACTAAACAAAACAAGGACACGTTTCAGGATGTAGAACTCAATAATACGCATAAATTGGGGAAAATCCTCAGTTTTTAATTCGATAGCAAATATTCTTACTGCTTTCGGTTAAAATGTAATAAAGTTTGTAAAAATATCCTTTCATGAATTGGATATTTTTACCAAATAAATAATATAAAATTGCCTATGAGGTCCTCTTTAAATTTTCCGTACATTATATTTTATTTTCAACTATAGTCTACAAAGAATCTAGAAGAATCTAGAAAATAACTTAAAAAACTTTTTTATTAACGTTGAAGATAAAAATTTTTGTCTTTTAAAGACACGTGCAAAAAGATAATGCATCTCAATCAAAAAAGAGGGTTTATATCTTGAACCGTTTCCTTTGTATTAGGGATATAGAAGTTTTTTTAAAAAGATGTTAGCTTTTTTATAAAGAATGATGAAAGCTTAAGAGATTGGATATTTTATTCTATCATTTGACGCAGTCAACGCTGAAGGATATTTTGCCGACGCTTGTGGAGCGTGCATTGGCTCGTTTTGGTAAAGTAACAATACAGTGTGTGAGTAAAGAACAACGCGATTCTATAGATATACATTTATGGGTTTATACTGATGAATCATTTATTGGACATGGAACGGAGTGTGATCAATATCCAAACTTTCAGCCTGTATTTCTTACGACAGGACAAGAAAATCCGAATGATTCAAAGATTCGTTTTCTCATAGAGGGAGCTGTTTGTTCGGATATTGATGCTTATCAACGGCTTGTCGTGATATTTGATGGTAGAAGTGAAGAGCAGTTGAATCTCGTTCGTGCACAGTGGAAAAAATATAAAATGGAAAATCATAATTTAACGTATTGGCAACAGACTGAAGATCGTCGCTGGGAAAAACAGATTTAATGCGTCTTGTATCTATTGTTCTGATTTTTATAGGATTACTGGGAATAGTAAATCCTGCACTTTTTATTACGGAAGGCTCAGGGGGAGGGCGTTGGGTTTTTATTGTGATTTTTCTTTTAGGCATGTTAAATATATGGACTATAATTAAAAAAACGAAACGCCATAATGATGATCATTGATCGAATTTTGCTTGTTTTATGGGCTGTGATGTTGGCCTTCTTTTGCGTTTCATGGTTGGGGACAACGCATATCTTATCAGAAATGTTTGCTGTTTCTTATATAAGCAATATTGCAGATTTTTTATTTTTCTTTTTGAGTGCCTTGTTTGCAGGAATATTGTGGTGGAAAATACCTCAACCCCTATCTTTAAAAACGAAACTGGCAGCATTTTTGCCGCCAGTCCTTATTTTATTCTTCGTTATTATATTTTAGTTGGATATTTCATCATCTGTAAATCCGACGAAGCAAATCAGTGAAATAAAAGAAGCAAGAAGCAAATAATAACCGATATAAGATGTATCGAAATGTTGCACCAGATATTCTGCAATATAAGGCGCGAGAGATGCTCCTACAATAGCAGATAAATTGAAAGTAATAGAAGAACCGGTATATCGAATTGCTGTTGGGTATGGTGAAGCCAAAACAGCACCAAGAGGACTGTATATCATTCCCATGAGAGACAAACCGATAACAGACATTGCAAGGACTCCTATAACTCCAGAATTTAAGAAATAAGGAATTGCGAAAGAATAAATACCGGTGATGATTGTAATCCAAATCATCAAAGTTCTACGTCTAATACGGTCAGCGAGTCTTCCCGTGATGACAGTAAAAATCCCACAAAAAATAGCACCGACAATTTCGATTTGAAGAGCTTGATGAAATGGCAATTGCAAATGGTTTGTTGAATAGCTTAACAAATATGTAGTAACCAAGTAAAACAAAACAAAAGTTGCCATACCAGAAAATATTCCAAGAAATAGGATTCGTGGACATTTTAAAAAGACATCTATGATAGGAACTTTGACATGTTTTTTACTTTCAAGAGTTTTTTTGAATTGAACAGTTTCATTGATTGAAAGACGGACCCATAATCCTATAATCATAAAAACAACTGAAGCAATAAAAGGAATACGCCATCCCCAGGCTAAAAGTTCTTCACGATCAAGGAAATGCAGCAGACCCAAATAAACAGCAATAGATAAAAACAAACCTATTGAAACGCCTAATTGGGGGAACATTGCATACCAGCCGCGCTTTTCTGGAGGGGCATTTTCTGTTGCGAGCAAAACAGCTCCTCCCCATTCTCCTCCTAATCCAATTCCCTGTCCAATACGGCACAAGGTTAAGAGGAAAGGGGCAAACCACCCAGCTATTTCATAAGTAGGAAGAAAACCAATAATGACTGTTGAAAGACCCATTGTGAGAAGAGAAGCGATAAGTGTTGCTTTTCTTCCAATTTTATCTCCAAAATGTCCAAAAACAACTGATCCAAAAGGGCGGGCAAAAAAGGCTGCTCCAAATATTAGGAAAGATTGTAAAATGGCAATTTGATCATTTTGTGTTGGAAAAAACACATGAGGAAATATAAGAGCTGCGGCAGTGCCAAAGACATAAAAATCAAAGAATTCAATTGTTGGGCCAATAAGGCTTGCAAATAAAATCCGACGAGGGGAGTTTCTGTTGCTTGTAGCTTTCATTTCTGAGTTTATAGACATGAATAGAATGTCCCTTTCAGTATATGACAAATCAAATGACGAGTTAACTGACTATAACTATAGAAATTTCAAATCAGTGTCGAGTCAATATTATGACACTTCGTTATATATTAGAACAATGATTATGGGCTGATGAGTATGAATAAGTGCTCTATATATTATCCATATTGAATAAGATAAAGACACTGCTTTAAATGCTGTAGAAGATGGCAATAGGTGGCTATAAACGCAGCTCTCATTCACATTGTTGTGTCCTTTAAAGTTTAATGCCATTTTTATCTATTAAGGGATCAATCTTATTCGTAGATCAGTGTTTAGTGTCTCAAAATATTAAAAATATTTTTCATGGATGCAATTATAACACTTTTAAAGTGTATCTAAAACAAATTAAATCTTTTAGTTGTGCATGCATTTTAAAACACATGGTGTATATTTGATCTGTCAGAGCTTAATCCATCGAATGCTTTGCTATCTTAAAAGACATGAGGTTGAGCAATTACGTTGTGTTGTTTTGATCTATGCACTTTTTTCTAAATGGGAGAATTTAAATTTAAAATTATGGAGTGTAAATAATGCAACGCAAATTGAAATTAAGTTTTTGTGCGGTAATGGCCAGTGGTTTTTTTGTCAAGATTGCGAGTGCATATGGAGTAGCTACACCAAGAGAAAAGTTATTAACACCAGTAAGTATCAGTGAACACCTAGAAGAGACAAGAAAGTTGTTATCGGAAGTGAGGGGACTAAAAGAAAAAAAGGGGGGATCAAAAAAGATAGAGAATAAACAGACAGTAGAAGGAAGTGATCTTTCAGAAGAGGAAAGGAAGAGATTAGAAAAGCTATTCTTTGAAGTACTCACAAATTCAATAATAAGCGATGGTGCTACGATCTATATTACTAACCGTGACTCTGAAGGTTCTGAAATAAATAGCTTTAACTATAAAGATGCAGCTTATTCCATTAATAATACGGTTAGAGAAGGGGGAAAACTCTACATTGATGCAGCAAGTGTTAGCAGGGATACGACAATTGAGCATGGTGGGATTGAGTTTGTCCAAAACTTGAGCAGTTCGGAATATGCCGCTGTTAAAAAAGGGGGGAAACAAATTGTTGAGAATGGTGCAAATGCAGAAGGGGCTCAAATCCATGGCGGTGAGCAGATTATTTTTGGTAAGGGGTTTCTTGGGGATGGTTTGTCGCGTAAAGATAAGGAAAGTAGTGCTTATGGCACTGAAATTCATGCTGCAGATGGAATGCTAGGAATACAAAGTGTCTATAGTGGGGGGATGGCTGTTGACACAAAGATTATGAAAGGTGGTGTCCAGAATCTTGATGGTAAAGAGAATTTTCATAACGGTTTCTCAGAAGATGCTGATACAGCCGATATAAAAGATGAAGATTTTACAATTAATGAGGGGGCTTTTGCACTGAGTACCGAACTTTTTAAAAATGGTATGCAGAATATCTTTGCAGGAGGGAATGCGAGCGAAGTTACTTTATACGATAGAGCTACTCAGAAGATATATGATTCTGGATACGTGGATAATCTAACCATTAATCATCAAGCACAATCATGGGTTTTTGCCGGTGCGATATTAGATAAGGATACAAATGTTAATGATTTTGGCAACCTCTATCTCTATGCTGGAAATGGTGAAGCTGTTACGGAAGTAGAAAATCTTAATTTAAATGGAGAAGATAGCAAACTATACATTATTGCTCCTGAAGATAACAGCAAAAAACCTCACGTTAATATCCAGAATTTAACTGGAAGTGGCAGAGTTATTTTTACGTACTTAGGGACTAATAAGCATTACTCTAAGCTTAATATTGATGATCTTTCAGGTTCTTTACATTTTGATTTTAATGTCAACTTTGCCAAGCATCTTAGTGATTATCTTGTCATTAAAGAAAGTGGTTCAGGTTATCACACAATAAGTGTGGCTGATTCTGGGCGTGAAATTACAATCCCTTCCCACAAAAAGCTTAAATTAATTTCTGATCGCAGCGGAAATGCTCATTTTATTCTGGCAAACACTTTTGGTGAAAAAATCAAAGCTATTGATGCCGGAACCTATCGGTATAGTTTGAAACATAGAAACAATAAGGGGGCTGGTAAAATTTGGTATTTAGATGCGAATTATGCTCTTGATGAGACAAATACCTCTTTATTTTCTGATTTTAGCTTGCAACCATTTGCTATAGCTTCATTATCGAAGGATCTCACAGAACGCACAATTGAAAAGGGGATGATTGTTACGATTGCTGATCCTAGCTTTGATAGTAACGTTGAGAAAGTTGAAAGCACTGGAGAAACTTCGATTAGTAATACAGTTAAAGATGGTGGAAAGATCTCCGTTTATCACGGTGGTTTTAGCTTGTATACAACAATTCAAAGAGGCGGCACTGAGCTTGTTAGAACACAGGGTCTTTCACAGGATAGTACAGTTAAGAGAGAGGGAAAACAAAAGGTTAAAGATGGGGGAAAAGTTGAAGGGGCTAAAATTTACGGTGGTGAGCAGTTTGTTTCAGGAAAGTCTGATATCAAAGGGGAGATGGTAAGGAGTAGCGCTCATGACACTATCGTTTCTGGTGAGAATGGAGTGCGAGGATATCAGAATGTGTATGATGATGGAGAGGTTTTTAGCTCAAAGATCATGGAAGGAGGGGTACAAAATCTTTATGTGGAAGAAGATTTAGACCATTATAGCAGTTTTGCCTTTGATACGAAGGTCTTTTCTGGTGGACAGCAACATGTTTTAGCGGGAGGAATCGCGATTGGCGTTCTTTTAGAAGGGACTGCTTTTCAGGCAATAGATTTAGGAGGTTATGTAAAAGATTTAACCGTTAAGGATCAAGCACAATCGTGGTTACATGGTGGCGCAACATTGGAAGGAAAGACAACGGTTAATGATTCTGGACGGATTTATCTTTATGCTGGTGCAGAGCAATCTCGTACTGAAGTAGAAAAAATTGTCTTAAATGGCAGAGATACAAAATTGTACGCGATTGCCTCTAATATAGATGGTGAAAGTTCTTTGATTGAGAATCTGAGTGGGAATGGTCGTGTTATTTTTACTTCTACCGTGTTTGATCCACATTACTCTAAACTTGAGATCAATGATCTTTCAGGGAGTTTACATTTTAGGTTGCATACTAATTTTGCAGAACAGCGCGGTGATTATCTTCTGATCAAAAAAGGATCAGGTAATCACACCATAAGCGTTATCGATTCTGGTGTTGAAATTACCAATTCTCCTCTACAAGATCAGAATTTAGTTTTGGAGCTTGATTTAATTCATGTTCAAAGCGGAAATGCGCATTTTACTCTGACAGATTTTTCTGGTGAAGAGACGAGTACGATTGATGGTGGAGCCTACATGTATGGCTTAAAGACAAAAGATGATAATGGGGGAAAGACTTGGTCTTTGGCTACATCACAAATAACTTCTGCTCCTGTAATTCCTTCACCTCATGTGGAGTCGCCTATAGATAAGCTTCCTGAAAAAGAAGAAAATATGACATCGGCAAAAGATTTTAGTATCTCTGATGTAATTCATTACAGCATTGGGGAAGGAGGAGGAATTCTACAAAGCTCTTTGCTCGGTGATGATAACGTAGTTTATGTCTCTGATGATGGAGAGCAAGGTGTTCTTAAGAAGTCTATTAATAATACAATTCAGGGATCAGGAAGACTTTATGTTGAAGCTGGTGGTTTCAGTAAAAATACAACCATTGAAAATGGTGGTACTGAGATTGTAGGGGAACAGGGGGTCTCAGAATCTACGATTATTTACGAGGGTGGAAAACAAAAAGTGGAGGGGGGAGGCTCTGCATTGAGAGCTGAAATTTATGGTGGGGAGCAGCTTGTTTTCGGAAATGGTTATGTAAATGGTGGAATTGTTGGGAGCAGTGCTTATAACACGACACTTTATGGTCAAGGTGATACGCCGGGACAGCAGAATGTATATGATGATGGGATGGCTGTGGGAACAAAAGTGATGAGTGGAGGAGTACAAACTCTTGCTAAGTGGTTTCCTAATGATGATAACTTTGCAGAAAAAGCCGGCGGTTTAGCTGTAAATGCTGAAATCTTTTCAGAGGGTGTGCAGCGTGTTTTAGCAGGAGGTGAAGCAAATACAGTCATTTTACGCACTGGTGGTGTTCAAGAAGTCTATGCAGGTGGAATTGTAAAGAATCTAACGATTGAAGATAATGCTAATTCATGGATTTCTCCTGGTGCAATATTAGGAGGAGAAATAAAAGTTCAGGATTTTGGTGGGCTCCATCTTGATGCTGGAGACGATGGTCAACAAACTATAGTAGAAAACATTGAATTAAATGGAGAAGACGCTCAATTATACTCCGTTGCTCGTGGGTTTGACGACAAAAGTACACGCATTCAGCAGTTAAGCGGTGTAGGAAAAGTCATTTTTACTTCTTCTGAAGATGATTTATATTACTCTCAGCTTTATATTGATAATCTAGCAGGGAGTCTACATTTTGACCTTAATGTTAGCCTTGCAGAAGGAAAAGGTGATTACCTCTTTATTGAGAATGGGAGTGGTTTTCATACAATAAGTGTCGTAGATTCTGGTATTGAAATTGTTGATCCTTCTTCAGCAGGACTTGATTTAATTTTTGATCAAAGTGGTGACGCACATTTTACCCTGAGAAGCTTTTTTGGTGCAAATGTTAAAACTATTGATGGCGGAACCTATACGTATGGTTTAAAACAGAGAATTGATGAGGATGGGGGTGAAAAAGTTTGGTATTTATCTGCAGTATTTATTGATAATGTTTCATTTCTCAACAGTTTACCACGTAGTAGAAGCAGATCTATGCGGCATTTAAATCAAAATCAATCAGTTTTTTCTCTTTCAACTATTGCAGCACCACAAGCGCATGCTATTAAATTGCCACGTCGAAGAAAAAACCGCCAAAACTTGAATCAAAGATCCCCAGCTTCTGTATCTCCAACTGTTTCCTCTCTTGGAAGTCACGTTATTGAAGTCTTAGGTTCAGGAAGTTCTCATCCTCTTTCTGATGAAAAACAACAAACTGCTGTTTCAACCTCTTCTCAATCTTTAGCCGATCAAATGATTGTGCGTCCAGTTCATAAAGAACAACCTTTTCTACAATTGAGTGAGAAACTTTCAGTTTCTCACTTTTTGACCACTCCCTCTACAGATGCGGTATTGTCTATGTCTGTGGCTCCAGCGATGATTTTTCACAATGAAATGCAAACCGTACGTGCGGGAAGAGGAATTCTAGATAAAAGTAAAAAGAATACGGCTTTATGGACCTATGCGATTAAATCTAAAGAGAGTGTTGTTACAGAGCATATAGATTTTAAACTGGATCAGACCGGTATCGTTTTGGGGATCAATGGTTTAAGCGAGTGGGAAAATGGAGAATTTTATATAGGTGGTTTTGGCAGTTATGATCGTGCCCGTGTTGCGCATGCACGGGGGGGCATCAGTGGTATCAATACTTATGGTATTGGCGCTTATGTCACTTATTTGGATCATAGTGGATGGTATCTCGATGGTATTTTAAAATACAATCATTATCAAAATACTCTAAAGGCAGTTTCAACGAATGGTTTAGGGATTGAAGGAAGTTATAGGCAATGGGCGCTGGGCGCCTCCTTTGAAGCAGGTTATCGACTTCAGACGTCAAAGAACAGTTGGTTGCAGCCTTATGGACAATTTACATGGTTGCAAGTTGAGGGTAAAGAAATCAAGTTATCGAATGACATGACAGGTGACATGCGTCCATTCACTTCATTACGCAGTGAGGTTGGTTTATCTTTAGGATATGAATTTGGTTTTCACATGGATTCCTCATCGCTTGCGTATATTACAGCAGCATGGTTGCGTGAGAATAAAGATGACAATCAAACGTTAATTAATCAACGGCATTCATTTACCACGGACTTATCAGGGAATGCAGGTAAATTAGGAATAGGTTTAAGCAGTTTAGTGAGTGAGAAGTTAAAGTTATATGGTGAGGCCCATTATATTAAAGGGCGTAAAACAAAACAGTCCCTTCAGGGAATTATAGGTGTACGCTATAGTTTCTAAATATATGGTTATTTTTTAGTTATCTTTAAATATATGATTGTTTTTAAAGGTCTTTAATTAAAGGTTCAGAGAACAATTTTTCAGAGCACGCAGCTTCGTTGTTCATGATAAACTGTATACCCTTATATACTTGATTATGCATTACTTTTTATCTTTGATAAGAAAACTCCGAGAAAATGCTAAAGAAGCACTATAAGAGCGCTCTTATATTCTTGATCAAAAAAGTATTTAAAAACTATAAAGAGCGGTTTTTTATGAGATAAGGAGGATTTTTAAGAAGGATTGTTGCAATCTAAGGTTGAAAATATATTTTGTAGAGCTAATTACGTTTAGTGTCTATGCAGGCGTGAAGGGGGGAGGATATGGCTCTACAATATAAATGGAAACGACATTGTTGGATACTCATGTTGAGCAGCTGTTTTGTGCAAGCTGCTGCTGCAAATGAGGGGGGAACAGCACTTTTTTGTCAATCTTCAAGTTATGAAAATGATAAAGTATTTCAAGATCAATACAATGAGGATATGAAAACAGGCAGATGCATACTTGGAGCCTCTAATGATGTCATGGTAAGAACGCGCAATGAATTAGACTTTTTGAAAAAGCCTAGCGATTTTATCATGGATAAGGGTGCTAGAGTGTTTGCGAGTCAACAGGAGCTTGACAGCAGTCATCGTGACAATGCTGGATATAATGCACAAGAACAAAATACTGCATTCCTTAAAAAGCCTGAACTTATTTCCATTAAAGATGGGGCAATGTTAGAAAATTATATCCTTGATAATGAAGGTAAAGCATACATTTCAAATGATGGTGAGATTGATAGTCCAGGGCGATCCATTAATAACACTGTAAGGAATGGTGCAGAGCTTTATGTGTATGCAGGAGGACTCAGTGAGAATAGTAAAATTGAACATGGTGGAATTGAAAATGTTCAGGCTTTAAAGGGAAAACAAGGTTTTTCGAAAAATGCTGTTGTTAAAGAAGGCGGGCACCAAAGTGTTGGAAATGGAGGGAAAGTAGAGGGGACTAAAATTTATGGCGGTGAGCAGCTTGTTTTCGGCGAGGGGGATATTGGAGGAGAGATTAAAGGCAGTAGTGCTTCTCATACTATCATTTATGGTCAAGATGAAACACTAGGCCAACAAAAAGTATATGATGGCGGAAAAGTTTGGAATACAAAAGTTATGCAAGGGGGTGTCCAAGAGGTTGGACAAAAGTCTCAAAGTGCAAAAAATGGTGGTTTTGCATTTGACACAGAAGTTTTTGGTGGTGGTAAACAACGTATCTTAAAAGGCGGTCAGGCTATTGGAGTCACTTTAAATGAGAGTGCTATTCAGGAAATATATACTGATGGATCTGTAAAAAATCTAACAATGAATGATCAAACAAAATCATGGGTGCATGCTGGAGCAACATTAGAAGGCAAGACACAGGTAAACCATTCTGGGCAGATCCATCTTTATGCTGGGAATGATCAACAACGCACCACAGTAGAAGATATTATTTTAAATGGAAAAGATACAAAACTATACTCTATTACTGATGAGTTTGATGAAAAAAGTTCTTTGATACAAAAATTAAGTGGTGAAGGGAGTGTTATTTTTTCGTTTACAGGTTCTGATCCATATTATTCTCAGCTTCATGTGAATAATCTTTCAGGAAATTTACATTTCGCGTTCAATACTACGATTGCCCATAACCGTGGTGATTATCTCTTGGTTGAGAAAGGCGCTGGGAAACATACAATAAGTGTTGCTGATTCTGGAGTTGAAATCACGGATCCTTTTTCAAATAAGCGTGATTTAATTACGGATCAAAGTGGTGGAGCGCATTTTACGCTGACAGATCTTAAGGGTGAAAAAATTAACGCCATTGATGGTGGAACTTATATGTATGATTTGAAAGAAAGAAAGGATGAAAATGGAAAAGTTTGGTTTTTATCGGCAGACCGCCTCAGTGGACCAGAACCTTCTATACCAGATCCGACAAATCCTTTTTTTCCTGGAGAAACATCAACAACCCCCTCTACAGATGCAGTGTTAACGTTGTCCGTAGTTCCTGGGCTTATTTTTAATAATGAGTTGCAAATTATACGGAATGGTAGAAAAATTTGGGACAGAAATAAGAAGGATATCGAACTATGGACTTATGGGATTAAGAGCAGAGAACGTGTTGCGACAGGCCATACACACTTTAAGCTTGGGCAGACAGGTTTAGTCTTTGGTGCTGATCAGTTGAGTGAATTAAGGCATGGAGAGTTGTATGTTGGTGGTTTCGGGAGTTATGATCAAGCACGTATTTCTCATGCACGAGGTGGTGACAGCGATTTGAGCTCTTATAGTATTGGAACTTACGCAACTTATTTTGATCATCGTGGATGGTATATGGATGGTGTTTTGAAATATAATTATTACCGAGATAATTTGAAAGCCATATCAACGAATGGTTTAGCCATTCAAAGTCATTACAATCAGTGGGCGATAGGTGGATCATTTGAGATTGGTTGTTATTTTGAACCGGCACAGAATACTTGGATGCAGCCTTATATCAAGCTAACAGGTTTGCAGGTTGAAGGTAAAAGAATAAAACTTTCCAATGGAATGATAGGTGATCTAAGCCCATTAACTTCATTCCGCAGTGAAGTTGGATTGACTGCAGGACATGAATTTTTTGTGAGTTCAGAAACTTCATTAACAGCTTACATTATGGCAGCTTGGTTGCGTGAGAATATAAATAATAATTATACGACAATTAATAACCAGTATAAATTTATTACAGATTTATCAGGCAGTGCGGGTAAATTGGGAATTGGTTTAAACGGTTCGGTCAATGATAAACTAACACTTTATGCGGAAGCACATTATCTAAAAGGACATAAGATTAAGAATGCTCTTCAAGGTATTTTAGGATTACGCTATAGTTTCTAAATATGTGTGCATGGCTGATTAACTTTACAAATGTAATTGTTTTGCAAACTTAAACAGATAACGTTCGGCTATGTCTTCTCGAGAGTGTAAGGACTTTCTCAAATAGTAGAAATGTCTTTATACTCTCTCTTTTAAAGGCAACATACTGAATTTATAATAATAATTCATTTCTATGCATGTTGAATGAGAGTCGCGAAAATCATAGGATTCTCTCATTCCAAATCTGTTTATGTTGAATCAATCAAAATTATTCGCTTGGCACATCGCAAGCGGGATGAAGGTGTGTATAAAAACTATACAAAAAAGAAGTAAAAATGTCTCTGATGAATCGTCTCTAGTGTCAAGGGCTGTCACAACATTGGGATGGCAAAGTGTATGATGATATCGGCCCGCTTCTTCATAAGCGTAAAGATTGGGGGGTCAATGGCTTTACCGGTATATCATTCATGGATGACGTGGCGAAATGGGCTTGAGTGCATTGAGAGATGTCTCTTTAAAACAAGTGAGTGAATGTACAACCCAATGGCGTTTTGTTTTACGTGAAGAGGGGGCCCCATTAAAGGGCACGAGCATTTTTTTCATCTATAATTCCAGATATGCAAATTATTCCTTTAACTTAAGTGAACATTTTGAATTTTATTCAATTTTTCTGCCTTAAGTTAGAGTTTTTTAGTGGTTTATAGATAAACAACTTTAAGTTGTTTAAATTAAAAAAATACACTAAAAAATTGTATTTAGACATAAATAAAACACATTATGATACAATCTAAAATGAGCTATCTATGTAGTCGCGGGGTATTTTTCTAAATAATTGAGAGTGGAGTGTGGATAATGCGGTATAAATACAAATTAAGTTTTTCAGTATTGATGATCAGTAGTTGTCTTTTGCAATCTGCAAGTGTAGTTGAGAGTAGGAATAGAGTGCTAACAAGAGCAACACATGTGGTAAATAGAGAAGAGGAAGAAAAAAAAATAGCACTGATGTCTAATTTTTTTCGCAATAATACTATTCTCAAAGATGGTGATGTAGAGCTTGTTGATAATGGAAAATCCTCCGTAGGATCTAATATTAAAAAAGGTGGGATGCAGATAGTTGTACGCGGAGGAACTGCAATTAATGCTGAAGTTAGAGGTGGTAA
This sequence comes from Bartonella sp. AP258QHHD, assembly GCF_042196145.1. Taxonomy (NCBI): domain Bacteria; kingdom Pseudomonadati; phylum Pseudomonadota; class Alphaproteobacteria; order Hyphomicrobiales; family Bartonellaceae; genus Bartonella; species Bartonella sp. AP258QHHD. Next base: position 58,613 of record NZ_JBHIPR010000047.1, on the reverse strand, counting down.
GCAGTTTATTCATGAAGAGCCCAATATTGATCTTACACGCGTGTTGAGACGGAGTAGTGCATATAATTCCACAGTTACTGGTGTAGATGGAGCAATTGGGCAGCAGAATGTGTATGATGGGGGAGGTGCTTGGTATGCGAAAGTGGGAAATGATGGAGAACAAAATATTTATGCGGGGCAAAGAAAGGAAGGGGGGAGAGCAATGTTTACAGAAGTTTCTGGGAATGGGAGACAGCATGTCTTAGCACTAGGGGAGTCTGTGAAAACTACTTTGAAGGATCAAGCTATTCAAGTTGTATATCCTATGGGATTTGTAGATACTTTAACAATTACCGATTTTGCTAAATCGTGGTTCCATGTTGGTGTACAAGAAGTCGTTGGAGAAGTAAGGATCAATGGTGGCGGAGAACTTTATTTATTCGCTGGCGATAGGACAAATCATATAACTAAGAAAAAAATTCCTATAGAAGAGAGCGTGGATGAGATAATATTTGAGGTTGGTGAACGGAAGATAGGAGAAAAACCACAGATTAAAATTAAAGATTTAGGGGGGCAGGGTGGGACTGTTATTTTTTCTTCTATTCCGTATGATCCACGTCATATTTCACTTTATGTTGAGAGACTTTCAGGGGATTTACATTTTCGATTCAATATTAGCGCTACGTGGGATGCGAGTGATTATTTGTTGATTGGTGAGGGCTCAGGGAATCACAAAATAAATATTGCAGATTCTGGACGTGAAATTACAGGTCCTCTCTCACAAAGGAATAGTTTGGTTACTGAGCTTCCGTTAATTACCGATAGAAGCCACAATGGCGGAGCTAATTTTACTCTGGCAGATCTTTTGGGCAAGGACATTACAGCTGTTGATGGTGGAACCTATCAGTATCGCTTAGTGAAGAGAGGAAGATGTGCTGATTCTAGTGGTAGTGCTACAATTTGGTATTTAAGTAGAGCTTCTGGAGATACGGAAGGTTCTAATTCTGAAGTAGAGTGTGTGAATAAGAAAGCGAAGATTCCTCTTGCATTGTCTGCTGATACGGGTATACAGTCTGATCAAGGGGCTTCTTCTGAAGGAAAAAATACCGGTCCTCGTCCACTTACTAAAAAACAGCCATCTAAACCACGACCTCCACGTCATTTAAGAGGGGCACAGAATGTCTCTAGTGTTTCTGTATCTCCCTCTCAAGAAAATCAGACTCTTGTAGCGTTTCCTCTATCAGGTCTTCATCCTTTTTCTGATGAAAAACAACAAACTGCTGTTTCAACCTCTTCTCAATCTTTAGCCGATCAAATGATTTTACGTCCAGTTCATAAAGAACACCCTTTTCTACAATTGAGTGAGAAACTTTCAGTTTCTCACTTTTTGACCACTCCCTCTACAGATGCGGTATTGTCTATGTCTGTGGCGCCAGCGATGGTTTTTCAAAATGAAATGCAAACCGTACGTGCGGGAAGAGGAATTCTAGATAAAAGTAAAAAGAATACGGCTTTATGGACCTATGCGATTAAATCTAAAGAGAGTGTTGCTACAGAGCATATAGATTTTAAACTGGATCAGACCGGTATCGTTTTGGGGATCAATGGTTTAAGCGAGTGGGAAAATGGAGAGTTTTATATAGGTGGTTTTGGCAGTTATGATCGTGCTCGTGTTGCGCATGCACGGGGGGGTAACAGTGGAATCAATACTTATGGTATTGGCGCTTATGTCACTTATTTTGATCATAGTGGATGGTATCTCGATGGTATTTTAAAATACAATCATTATCAAAATACTCTAAAAGCCGTTTCAACGAATGGTTTAGAGATTGAAGGAACATATACTCAAAGGGCATTGGGAACTTCCTTTGAAGCTGGTTATCGACTTAAGACGTCAAAGAACAGTTGGTTACAGCCTTATGGACAATTTACATGGTTACAAGTTGAGGGTAAAGAAATCAAGTTATCGAATGATATGACAGGTGACATGCGTCCATTCACTTCATTACGCAGTGAGGTTGGCTTATCTTTAGGATATGAATTTGGTTTTCACATGGATTCCTCATCGCTTGCGTATATTACAGCAGCATGGTTGCGTGAGAATAAAGATGACAATCAAACGTTAATTAATCAACGGCATTCATTTACCACGGACTTATCAGGGAATGCAGGTAAATTAGGAATAGGTTTAAGCAGTTTAGTGAGTGAGAAGTTAAAGTTATATGGTGAGGCCCATTATATTAAAGGGCGTAAAACAAAACAGTCCTTTCAGGGTATTTTAGGTGTACGCTATAGTTTCTAACGACATGGTTATTTTTTGATTGATTTCAATGATAATTTTGATAGGAAGCATTTAAGATTATGAAAGAAGATTCAATATTTATTGAGATTCTGTAGCGTATCTTTATGATGGGATGAGCAATTGCAGGTATTTTTATTAAAGTTTTCTTTATAATTTATTCTATGTTTTTGAGAATTTGTGTAGATTTTTGCAGAGTCACTTGGCAAAGGGCTCCTTGCTCGCTATAGAAATGGCTAGAAAATATTATAAATGAAATAAAGGTGGTTAAATGGCTTTAGAGCGTACTTTTTCGATGATTAAACCAGACGCAACCCGTCGTAATTTGACTGGCGCAATTACTAAAATGCTTGAGGATGCGGAGCTACGTGTTATTGCGTCTAAACGTGTCTGGATGAGCAAACGTGAGGCTGAAAAATTTTATGCTGTTCATAAAGAACGTCCTTTTTTTAGTGAATTGGTTGAATTCATGTCTTCTGGTCCAACCGTTGTACAAGTTTTGGAAGGTGAAAATGCAATAGCTAAAAACCGTGAAGTAATGGGGGCTACGAATCCTAGTAATGCAGAAGAAGGGACAATTCGTAAGGTTCATGCTTTATCGATTGGCGAAAATTCTGTCCATGGATCCGATAGTGCTGAAACGGCAAAAACAGAAATCGCCTTTTGGTTTCCTGAGGTAGAAATTGTTGGTTAATAAAGCGTTTATAATAATAAAGCGTATATAAGAAGCAAAAATCCGAAACACTATGTTTCGGTTTTTTGCTTATAAGATTATAGATTTTTTTGAAAGCATATAGAGCATTAATCGTTTTTTTAGCTTTTAATATTACAGCTGCTTTTACGAAAATATAAAGCCTATTTACTCTTTTTTGAATAGCTTTTATCTACACGTCCCCCTTATTTGTAATGTGCAAAACAGTGTTTGATTGATTTATCATTAATAAAAATAAATCAATCTTATGCTATTCTTATCTCTTATTTAAGTACAAAAAGATAAATTATCATTATAAATCTCCATACTCTTCATAGGATAACGTGTTTTAAACCTGCACGAAAATAATCCCACCCTGTCCACAATGTAAGGAGGGCAGAAATCCACAACATAGTAATGCCAAACTCTACTGTGTAAGGGAAAATTTTATTACCGGCTGGTCCAGCTAAAAGAAATACAATAGCGATCATCTGTACAAAAGTTTTCCATTTTGCAAGACGAGAGACAGGAACACTAACTTTTAACTCAGCCAAATATTCACGTAATCCTGATACAAGAATTTCTCTGCAAAGAATGATAATAGCTGCCCATAGTGTCCACCCAGCGATGGTACTGTCTGCGGCAAGCAAGAGCAAACAAGCAGAGACGAGAAGTTTATCGGCAATTGGATCTAACATGCGACCAATATTGGATGTTTGTTCCCAAATACGAGCAAGGTAACCGTCAAGAAAGTCAGTAATGGATGCAACGATAAAAATAGAAACAGCAATCCAGCGAGTGATATCACTTGATTGTAGTCGCCCTTCTAAAAAAAAGCATGCAACAACCATTGGGACTGCAACAATTCGTGCATAAGTTAAAATATTTGGAAAAGAAAAAGTATGATTTTTCATGGAGCCATTTTTAATTCTTGTGAAAGAGAATATATTTCCTAAACGTAACAAGGCGAAGGTAATGAAACAAGCCTATTTTTCATGAAAATGGTTATAAATTTTTTGTGCAATTGTCATAGAGATTCCCGTAACTTTTTTTAAATCTTCAAATGAGGCACTAGCAACAGCTTTGGCACTTCCAAAATGATGAAGCAATGCACGCTTTCTTGTCGGACCGATATTTTCGATTTCATCAAGTGGGTTTTTGAATGTTGCTTTTTTTCGTTTTATCCTATGAGTTCCAATCGCAAAACGGTGTGCTTCATCACGCAGACGTTGCAAAAAATAGAGGATAGGATCACGTGGAGGAAGTGTAAAGGGGGGAATACCTTTTATAAAAAATCGTTCACGTCCCGCATGACGGTCAACACCTTTGGCGATTCCAACAACTGTGAAGAGATCATTTAATTGTAATTCAGCAAGTATTGCATGTACGCTGTTGATTTGTCCTTCACCACCATCGATTAAGATAAGGTCAGGCCAAATGGGAAAAAGATCATCATCTTTTATGTCATGACTTCTATTTGGCAGATCATACTCTTTGATAAGGCGTGAAAATCTTCGTTTAATCACTTCTTTCATCATGCCAAAATCATCGCCAGGCGTGATATCTGTTGAGCGAATGTTGAATTTTCGATATTGATTTTTAATAAATCCCATTTGACCAGCAACAATCATAGCTCCTACAGCATTTGTTCCCATGATATGAGAATTGTCATAGACTTCTATCCGGCGTGGAGGAACAGGTAGTTGGAATGTTTTAGCAAGACCTTGAAGCAATTTTGTATGGGTGGCTGTTTCAGAAAGCTTATGTTCAAGTGCTTCATGAGCATTGAGATAGGCACGATTAACAAGAGTTTTCCGTTCACCTTGTTTGGGTAAAGAGAGGGATACTTTGTGGTTTGCTTTGAGACTAAATGCTTCTGTAAGAAGTGCCTTTTCTTCAATTTCTTCAGATAAAAGGATGCTTTTGGGAAGTGGTTTATCATCGTAAAATTGGGCAAGAAAACTCGCTAAAATTTCAGTACGGGAAAAAGAGGGATCTGCTTTAGGAAAATAGGCACGGTTTCCCCAATTTTGCCCCATGCGAAAAAAGAACACTTGAATACAGGTCATTCCTTCTTTTTGCGCAATTGCAAATACATCCGCTTCTTTTATCGTTTGAGGATTAATACCTTGATGGCTTTGTATGTGAGAAAGGGCTGATAAGCGGTCACGATAGGAAGCTGCTTGTTCAAAATCAAGATTTTCTGCGGCTTTATGCATAGCTTGAACCATATCGCTTTTAATAGATTGATCTTTTCCCGAAAGGAACGCTTTTGCTCCTTTCACCAGTTCTTTATAATCACTGTCACTAATTTCATGAGTACAAGGTGCAGAACATCGCTTAATTTGATAAAGCAAACAGGGGCGTGTACGGTTTTCAAAAACTGAATCAGTACAGGTTCGTAATAAAAAGGCGCGTTGTAAAACATGAACTGTTTGTGTCACTGCACCAGCAGAAGCAAAAGGACCAAAATAGTGAGCTTTTCGTGTTCGAGCACCACGATGTTTGTAAAGTGCAGGCACTCGATGATCATCTGTAATCATAATATAAGGGAAACTTTTATCATCACGCAGGAGTACATTAAAATGTGGATGCAATCTTTTGATGAGATTGGCTTCTAAAAGGAGTGCTTCTGTTTCTGTATGGGTGACGATAAATTCCATATGATATGTTGCACGAATCATGCGGGTAATACGATTATTGTGTCCTTGTTCACGTGTATAGTTTGAAACACGTTTTTTGAGATTACGGGCTTTGCCAACATAAAGAATATCACCATTTTCATCAATCATCCGGTAAACCCCTGGCTTATGCGGAAGGTGTCTAACAAACTCTTGTATGAATTTGATACCTTGGAACTGATTTTTCTCATTGCTTTGATTGGCATTATGCCATGTAACATTAGAGAGAAAAGAAAGTTTTTCCCGTTCATTTTGCGGACAATTTGTATTATTTTTCAGGACCATTCCGTTTGTTACGAATATGTTGTTTGTTTAATATATGAAATATTCTTTTTTATTAAATAATGATTATTTATGTCTTTATAATTTTTTTCTATAAATAATATCTTATAACATAAGAGTATGATTTTAGAGAGCCGATCTTTCATAAAAAATATGAGAGTTGTTATTCTAAGACAGCTTTATGAATTTGCCCAATTTATCCATTAAAATGGATTGAAATAAGAAATCCATGATGATTAAGAGGATAGGCTTTCTAAAAAAAATAATTCACGCTGATCGTTATTAGCTTACCATTATAATATGTTGGTATTATCCAAAGAATCAAAGAACTTTATCATTTAATGCCTTTGTATTTTACAACATGATATTTGATTTAGGAAAAATATTAGAGAAAGATCTAAAATAATAGATGTTCTTTTTGAAGCCACTTATGCGTTATTTTGGCATTTTCATCTTGTCCCAGACGGTTGATAAGAAAGGGGCTGAGTTTTTTCATTTCTTCTTCCAAAAGGTAGGGAGGGTTAATAATAATCATACCACTTCCATTCATTGTCGGTGGACTTGAACTTTTTCGGATACGCATTTCAAGCTGTAGAATCTTAGGAATTCCGGTTTGATAAAGCGCGTGAAGAAAACTTTCAATTTCTTTGTCATATTTAACAGGATACCATAAAGCGTAGATTCCTCCAGAAAAGCGACGATAGGCTTTCGTTAATCCATCAATAAGGCGGGAAAACTCTCCAGTTTTTTCAAAGGGAGGGTCAACAAGGATAAACCCACGTTTTTCTTTTGGTGGTACATGAGCATTTAAGGAAAGCCAACCATCTAAATGCAGAACTTTTGTTTGATAATCTCCTGCAAAGTTTTTTGCTAAAATATGATAATCTTCATTGTGCAATTCTATTGCGGTGAGGCGATCTTGTTTCCGTAATAATTGACGAATAAGAACAGGAGATCCAGGATAAAATACAATTTCTTTTTCCCCTTTATTGAGGGCATCAATGATATCACACCATGGACAAAGGAGTGTTCTTAAATCTTCTGGGATAGGAGTTGAAAAAAGTCGTTGGACACCTTCGCGACACTCTCCTGTTTTATGTGCTTCTAAAGAAGAAAGGTCATAAATACCGATTCCAGCATGCGTATCTATAACGCGAAAAGCTTTTTCTTTGCGTTTGAGATATTCTACAATGCGAGTGACAATAATGTGTTTAAAAACATCAGCAAAATTGCCAGCATGATAAATATGCCGATAATTCATGGAGTAAACTCTATCATATGTATAACTGTACCGGATTATTAGCATAGAATAATAGAATTGATATCCATAAAAATACTCTTGTAGAAATCAAACAATACCCTCACTCCCACATTATACACTACAGAAAAAATATTAATGTCATCAGAGCATTTATTCACAGAGCTATTTTTATATAATGAGATTAATCGTTAAAATTTTAATTTTTTTATATGAAAGATAGACAAGAAGAGATCAAACATTTCAATAGAGATATTTATGTTGTAAGAGAATTTTTTTATGACCGCGGACTCTTTCAGGAAAACTATAAAAAAACTCAATTAACGAGAATATTAGTGAAGTTTGTTGAAAAATTGAAGGGTATCTTTCAAATTCATTTTGTTTAAAGATTAAAGAATTTCAAATGCTTGATAAAAACATTGTTACATTTATAAGTTTTTTTAGCAAGCGTAAAATTATGGATAGAGCAATAAAGTGCTGGTGTTATAGTGATAGATTTTTGTAAAAGTGTGAATGAATTTCATTGTTTTAAGCGGAGCCGAAGCTTTACATTATACACGCTAAATAGCTAGGTTATTGTGTATGATGCTAAAATAAAACTTTTGAAAATTGATATGTGCTCTGCAAGCTATCTCAATCAAAATGAGGAATTTTAAACTAAAGTAAATAGGTTTATCTATCTCTAACACTGTATTATCGAGCGGCTTTATGAGGTAATCTTATAAAAAAGGCTAGGATAAGAAATTCTTTTTATATGGATTATGCTTCTATACCATGCTTTTGATTGAATGTAATTTTCTATTCATGCCCATTCTGTTTTCAATACTGAGATAGGTTAAACACATGATATTATGAGAACGCATGCCCAGAATCCGGAGACTTGTAATAGTTAGAGCATACAGTGGCTTAGAGAGCTGGTTATATGGAGGTATTTTACTGAATAAAGGCACAAGCTGGTACCTTTTTTATTTTTTAGCAGTATTGCCATACCTCTTGGCACTTGAGTTGGTTCATAAAGTGCATTTTTACTCTTTCCGCTAATAGTTTTATTTACACGACAGATATTTAATTGAATACGATGATGGCTCATATTTCGTATTGTATATGGAATAATGGATGATAAAATTCCCACCCCAACGCAAAGAGTAAATGTTGTGCGTAAGATGATCGTTTTTGAAGAGACTGATGATGTGTTAAGAAAGTTTTTTAGAGATTTTTCTTTCTGATTTTTTTAATTGAATACGTAAAATGTTTTACAGCATGTTATGATTTTTATCAGTAAAGGATAATTTGGCGGAAATGTTTGTAATGATACGTACAACATTGTTTAAAAGGAAAGACATTGGCTATAGTATTTACAGGAAGATGAGTAACCTAAGAGATCAGATGAAGTTATTTTAGAAAAGTTTTTAAGTGTTTTGAACTTTGTATGAAGTGGTTTATCATTTTTGAATGGTTTGTGTTATAATACGCTAAAAAAGGATGAGAGGATAAAAAGTTCTTTTTGCAATAAAAGCGTGTAATTGCTTTTAAGTTAAGAAGAAAATATATAAGTAAGATATTATATTTGATACCTCCTTCAGAGGAAGCATGAATAAATGAAATCAAATTTAAAAGCATAAAGTTAGAGAGAATAATGGGTAATATTTTTTCACCAACGCATTTAATTATAATTTTATTGATTATCTTTGTGCTTTTCGGTCGCGGTAAAATTTCTGAATTAATGGGCGATGTTGCTAAAGGAATTAAAGCCTTCAAAAAAAATATGAAAGAAGAAGATGATAGCATTGAGGATAAAGTTGAAATGGCTCCTACTTCCCAAATGATTGATGTAGAATCTCAACAATCTCAGCCGTTATCGGTAAAACATGCAACAGCGCGCAGAAAGGTTTCTTCTGCTTCTAAAAAAAGCAAAACATCTGTTGCTAAAAAACAGTAACAAAAACGCAATCATCATTGTGCAATATTTTTTGATGAGAAAGTCGAATTAAGAGATGTTTGGGATTGACGGACCAGAGTTTATCGTAATCTTACTTGTTCTCATCATTGTCGTTGGACCAAAAGATTTACCTAAAATATTAAAGACAGTAGCAAAGATAAGAGCGTATGTGTATTCAACAGCAAATGAACTTCGTCATCAGTTTGATGATGTAATAAAACAAATCGAGCGCGATAATTTGCAAAAAGTATGTTCGGATATTAGCGATTCAAGCAAGAAGTTGGCAGAAACTTTTGATCCCACTCAAAATATATTAGAGGATATCCACGATAATTGGGATGTTAAGGAAACACATCATAAATCAAAAAAAGATAAAGAAATTTTGGAATGTGATCAAAACGTAACCAATAAAGATACGACAGTATCTATTGCTTCTAAAGATAAAGAAGATATGTCATGAATGTTAAGAAAGATGAAGTTGATGCTAATATGGCTCCACTTTTAGAACATTTAATTGAACTTCGTCAGCGAATTATTTCTGCCTTGGTTGCATTTATGATCGCTTTTATGATGTGTTTTCTTGTTAAAGATTATATTTTAAATTTTTTACTATGGCCATATCAGTGGGCAATGAAAATAGCAGAGGGTAATCCTGAGGGGATTCGTTTACAATCAACGCAAGTATGGGAAACTTTTTTAACGAAGATGAAGCTTTCTGTTTTTGGGGGAATTATTTTATCTTTTCCCTATACGGCTTTTCAGTTTTATAGTTTTATTGCACCAGGGCTTTATAAAAATGAGCGTATGGCTTTTTTACCATTTCTCATTGGGGGGCCTATTTTATTTTGTATTGGGGGAGCGTTTGTTTATGGTCTATTAGCGCCAATAATACTATGGTTTAGCCTTTCTCAACAATTTCTTCCAGATGTTCATTTAAAAATAGAGTTTATAGTGCGTATTTCTGATTATTTGGGCTTTATGACATCGTTTATCCTAATTTTTGGTTTGATTTTTCAATTACCTCTTGTCATCAGTCTTTTAACAAAAATTGGATTTGTAACATCTCATGATTTGGCGTCTAAACGAAAATGGGCTATTTTGCTCTCTTTTATCATAGCGGCAATCATAACGCCGTCGGATTTTTTTACGATGTTTGCAGTGGCTTTACCAACGATAGCACTTTACGAGATTTCAATTTTAATTGCTTACAGTATAGAAAAGAGAAGAAAATCCGCTTAAGAAAAGTGTATAATCTTATGCGATAAGGAATGAATAAAAACAATATAAATGAGGAATTTTTATGCTTGATATTAAGTGGATTCGTGACAATCCTGAGAAATTAGATAAAGCACTCGTAAGTAGAGGTCTTGAGCCACAAGCTGAAAGGTTAATACAACTTGATCTTGCACGTCGGTCGTATATTGCTAAGGTGCAATTGGCGCAGGAACGTCGCAATGCTGTTTCAAAGGAAATAGGACAGGCTTTAGCGGTATCGGATCAGCAAATGGCTGAACGTCTTAGGGCTGAAGTTGAAGAGATTAAAGCTTTTCTTTCCTCTGCAACAGTGGAAGAAAAACAGCTGACGGAGAGTCTTGAGAAACTTCTTTCAGCACTTCCAAATATTCCATTAGATGATGTTCCAGAAGGTAAAGATGAAAGTGATAATGTCGTCATTCGACATTTTGGTACACCTCCAACATTTAATTTTACACCAAAGGAACATTTTGATCTTGGTCAAGATCTCAAACAGATGAATTTTGAACGAGCTAGTCGTTTGTCTGGAACACGTTTTACAGTACTTTCAGGGGCATTAGCACGGCTAGAACGAGCATTAGGCCAGTTTATGCTTGATGTGCATGTCAATGAGAATGGTTACACAGAAGTCTCAATACCTCTTCTTGTTCGTGATGAGATTGTTTACGGAGCAGCACAATTACCGAAATTTGCTGAAGACCTTTTTCGTACAACAGATGGTCGATGGCTTATTTCCACAGCAGAAGTGCCATTAACCAATTTGGTCAACGATGAAATTCTTGAAATATCAGATTTACCACTGCGATTTTCTTCTTTATCTCCCTGTTTTCGTTCAGAGGCGGGAGCAGCCGGTCGTGATACGCGCGGTATGTTGCGTCAGCATCAATTTTGGAAAGTTGAAATGGTCTCGATTACCAGTGAAGAGCAGTCTTTAATTGAATTGGAACGTATGACGGAATGTGCAGAAGATATATTAAAGCGGCTTGGTTTGCCTTTTCGCACAGTGGTTCTTTCTACGGGTGATATGGGGTTTGCAGCGCGTAAAACCTATGACATCGAGGTTTGGCTTCCTGGTCAAGAATGTTATCGTGAAATTTCTAGCTGTTCAGTTTGTGGAGATTTTCAAGGTCGCCGTATGAATGCGCGCTATCGTAAAGAAGGCGATAAAAAATTGCATTTTGTTCATAGCCTTAATGGTTCTGGTACGGCTGTTGGACGTTGTCTTATTGCCGTACTTGAAAATTATCAACAGGCTGATGGATCAATTATTATTCCAGATGTTTTACAACCTTATATGGGAGGCATGCGCTGTATTACTGCTTAATTTTACGAAAGGAGAGACAATATGCGTTTATTGCCAAGAGGTGATGATACACAGACGCAAGTTTTTGCCATTTTAAAAGAAGCAGTTTGTCAGTATGATAAAAGTGCACCTCCATTGGAGATTGAATGATACTATGGGGCAAAAGGGTATTTTACAATTTCGTGAGGAGTTAGCCGCTCTTGTACTGAAAATGCGTAGCAAAGGCATTGATGACGTGCGATTTTTTTCGGCATTAGAGAAAATTCCGCGTCAACAGTTTGTTGCTGCTCCTTGGTTCAATAGTGCTTATGATAATAAAGTTATTCCCCTTGAGTGTGGTGAATATATGGAACGTTTGGAAGAACAACTCTTAATTCTTTCGGCATTATCGTTGAAAAAAAGGCATCGTGTCTTAGAAATTGGTACAGGATCTGGTTTTTGTACTGCTCTTATGGCATGTCTGAGTGACCGTGTGACAACGATTGATCGTTATAAAACGCTTGTTGATTTAGCACGCCAAAAATTTCAAACTTTAGGAATTGAAAATATTGTTATACGGCAGATTGATGGAAGTCATAGCGTGACAGGCTTAGGATCATTTGATCGCATTCTTATTTGGCCATCACGTTTTGATGAACCAAAGGAATTTTTAGAACTTTTAGCTGAAAATGGAATTCTCATTCAGGCGATAGGACCTGACGAAGGGGTACAAACGGTGACGCGCTATACAAAAATTGGTAGTCGATTTGAGTGTTTAGAACTGTTCCAAGTGCGTTACCAACCTTTTATTAAAGGCATTGCGGAGATACTTTAATTTTTAAAAGCTAAGAAGTTTCTGCGAATTGTCTACGTTAAATTCATTTTGATCTTATATAAAGATATTTATGAATAAAACATCTCATTTTAACTCTTCGGTAATTTAAAAAAGCTTTAATGGAGTGAGTTGATTATTGATGAGTGAGCAAAACGATGTGTCTAAAAGCTTTGGATAATATTTTCCAGCATAATTTTCAGAGAATAACTTTGTTAGCGGTGGTAACTATTGTTGCTGGTTGTAGTTCTGGTACACAGCGTTTTTCCAATACGTTCTCTCATCGTACGGTATCATCTCAATCAAATATATCAAGCACTATGTATACAGACCCGCGAATGCTATCATACGGTAGTGGTATGATACAAAGCACTGAATTGCCACCTGTGGAATCAAGCGATGATTCGTGGGGAGATGATAATTCCCCCTATAATTTTCCACATCAAGATAGGATAACTTCTTCTGATGGTCGCGTTATGGGCTCCCCTCCACGTAATCTTGGAACACTTTCTCGTTCACAAATGGATAAATCTCCTATTTTTCGGCGGAATTCTTATATTGTCCAGAGCGGAGATACACTGCTCAGTATTGCACGACAAGTAGGGGTTAGTGTTGAGGCATTAAAATTAGCAAATGGTATAAACAGCAATTCCATTTATATCGGTCAGGTCCTTGTTGTTCCAAGCAGGCGTACATTAGCAGCTTCAAATGCACACAATAATAACGATTGGGCAGTGTCAACAACAGAATCTGCATCCCAATCTCAAGTGATGTCCTCTATAAAAAACAAGAAGTCCTCTCCTATATATAAAGCTCCTGTAACAACGCCACCCTCTGCAAAGATGAACAAATCAAGTTCTGAGAAAAATTTTTCTAAACAGATGACGCAATTGAAACATGAGACTGGTTTGTCAAGTACTGTTACGAATACAGATAATATGACGACTCCGCAAGCCACAGGAATTTCTAAGATGCGTTGGCCAGTACGAGGGCGTTTATTAAGCCAGTTCGGTCAAAAAAAGGGAACAGTAATGAATCGAGGAATAGATATTGCAGTGCCTGAAGGGTCTTCGGTAAAGGCGGCAGAAAATGGTGTGGTTATTTATGCGGGAGATGGACTAAAAGAGCTTGGTAATGTTGTGATGATTCGACATGAAAATGATATTATCACTATTTATGGATGTAATAGTAAGCTTGTTGTTAACAAAGGACAAAGGATAAGACGCGGTGATGAGATTGCTAAATCTGGTGTTTCAGGAAATGTTAAAACGCCACGTGTCTATTTTGAGATGCGTAAGAATTCATTACCTGTTGATCCCCTTAAATATTTAGAAAACTAATTTATTGATGACTTTTACATTTGAATAGTCTTACAGTTTATAGAAAATTCATGAAAAACAATTGATTTTCTTAAATTAATAACATTGCAGCAAAAAATCATTGGTTTTAGAAAAGTAGTTCGTTGGGGTCGTTAGATATTACCATCTTTGTATTTATGAAAGTGTAAGACAATAGTATCATACTATTTGTCAGCTTTGAGTGTTCCAATTGCTCTTGCATTTGAGAGAAGCATGAAAAAGATATTTTCACGCCTTTCTTAAAAAGTTTTTATCTACAGGCTCATTTAATATGTGTGACGTGCAAGAAAATCGTTTTGATTAATTCAGAAGGTTTGAAATGAGAGCGTTTTATTGTATTTAGATCTGTCATTTGATATCAAAAACGATAAATTATCTATATAAATTAAGTTTGTTCATTAGAAAAATTATCTTGTATAATTTATTGAGTTAGTGAAAAGATTTGTATTGTAGGATATACAATAGGGGAAAGTGAATCTATTTTTTAAGATTTTTCTCATTGTATTTTGGTATTCTGCCTCTTAAGGATTTATTGTATTTTTGTAAAGCTGTGATTAGATTATGTAGTTATTGCTTTTTATGATAAATTCTTTAGGAATTTTTTCTGTATCGGAATTTCATTTTAATAGAGTGGGAAATACCTGAGGTTTAACTATAGGAGATAAAAATGTTTATTACGAACGCTTATGCTCAAGTTGCAGGCGATGTTTCCGGTGGAATTTCATTTGCTAGCGCTGTCCCATTCATTTTAATTTTTGCAATTATGTATTTTTTTATCATTCGTCCACAGCGTGCCCAAATGAAAAAACGCCAAGAAATGCTTAATGCAGTACGTCGTGGTGATACAGTTATAACGGGTGGTGGTATTATCGGCAAGGTTACGAAGGTTCACGACGAGAGTGGTGAATTAGAGGTTGAAATTGGTGAGAGTATGAATATTCGTGTTATTCGCTCAACATTAGCTGATGTGCGCGTTAAAGGTGAGCCGGTTGCAGAAATAAAATCAAAACTTAATGCTAAAGCAAAAAGACCACAAAAGTCTAAATCTAAAACGACAACGAAAGAAGATATGAGTATCTCTGAAGAGAAAAAAGCTATATCAAAGGAAAATGCATCTTAAGGTGTAATGGCAGTTTATTACATTTTTTAAGCATTTTTATAAAAAGCTTGGCAAGATCAAGACAATTTCATTGAAAAAGAGGCTTTTATAGTGGCTACAGAAAATGGAGTTTTTGTTTTCTTTAGATTATTAAAATAGTTGTTTTATTTATAGAATATTACGCAA
Source organism: Bartonella sp. AP258QHHD (assembly GCF_042196145.1). Classification (NCBI taxonomy): domain Bacteria; kingdom Pseudomonadati; phylum Pseudomonadota; class Alphaproteobacteria; order Hyphomicrobiales; family Bartonellaceae; genus Bartonella; species Bartonella sp. AP258QHHD. Next base: position 43,473 of record NZ_JBHIPR010000047.1, on the reverse strand, counting down.
TTTTTTTCTGTTTTTTAAACAAGATCATTGTTTTTATAAAAAGCAATTTGTGAGTAAATAAGCTGAGGAAACTTTTTAAAAGATAGATTTATTTAAGCAGGTATAGCATTTTACCGCGGTTTATTCCCAAATTTTCATATATTTGTTGTATGAGAAGATTAGGGCATTATATAAAAATTTTTACTTCAATACTAGGCTATGTTTAACATATCAATGTTTATATCAGCCTTATTTTAATTTTTATGATGAGAAGAAGCAAAGACAATTGGATTATTCAAAAATAAAAGGTGCATATTCATGTTCGATGCAATTCAAATTCGTGAAGCACATTTTCCAAGTCGCGCACCTATTGATGCTTATGGAAATGGTGGGTTTCGTTTTGCTGATATGTCTCATAGAGGTTCTATTATTTGTGTACCATCAGGTATTTATGGCATTGAGATGGCAGTGCCTGTTCCCACTCAAAGGGATATATCTCGTATTTTAGAAGAAGCTTCTGAAATCGAAGTTTTATTAATAGGTACTGGAATTGAATTATTACGATTACCTGAAGAGTTACGGGTGCTTTTATGGGAAAAACGTATTTCATCAGATACAATGAGTACGGGAGCGGCGGTGCGTACATTTAATGTTTTATTGGCTGAAGATCGCGCTGTTGCGGCGTTATTATTTGCGGTAGAATAGAGTATTGTTTAATAAAACAAAGGCTCTGGTCTAGCATGAAAGACTTGTGTGATTATTTTCTGCGCTGTAAAATACTGTCGTTTAAGGCGGTGATATAAGGGTATAGAATATACATAACTTAACACATTAAGTGTTTTTTAAATACAGCAGCAAGTATTCAGGACAAAGTTTGCTCATAGTTCCTAATGAATCACATGAGTGATCAGCTCTTGGCACTTAAGACGGTTCATAAGAGGCATTTTAATTCTTTCTTATACAGTTTTTACCTACAAGCCAGTTCCGCTTGTGACGTGCAAGGGAATAGTTTTTATTGATGTAACATGGAATTGGTTTGAAATGAAAGTATATCTACGATATTTGGGATTCTAATTTAACATACAAAACACAAAATTATCATTATAAATCAATGCGTTTATAGTAACAGAAACGTACCGAGAGCAATTGGATTTTTTACAAATTGGTGTTGGTAAGAGCCTTTGTCTTTTAGGATGGGGAGGAGGTCAATGATTTGATGAAGTTTTTGTGATCAGTGCATTTTTTATAAAATAACATTGTCATCTATCCACTGAAAAAGTGTCTTGCATTGTTTGTTGTTCAAATTTTACTATGCATGTTACGATTGGTTTTTAGCTTTTTTATTGCAAATGAAAACTTGAAGTCCGATAAGATAAGTTTTATCAGAAAAATTATTTATTTAATTTTTTTCTTTCTAAAACGAAAAGGGATTAGAAAAGAAATTTTAATTCATAATACAGTTAAGAGACACATTTAAAAATCTTATTTTCTGAACTGTATTTGCTTATCCTTCATTTTTTAATATGAATAAAAAGAGGGTATTAATTTAATTGCTAAAAAAGGGACGTTAATAGGTTCATAGAATGATAGGCTCTCTTCCTTATTGTCTTGATATTTTACGTACCATAGATCGTGATCGCTATATATCGGTTTTATTTGCACCTACAAAAAAGCGCCAAGCATTGGCTGCTCTTTATGTATTTAATGCTGAAGTTTCTCGTATCCGCGAAAGTGTACATGACCCACTCATAGGAGAAATACGGTTACGTTGGTGGTATGATGCTATTGCTCATGGTGAAATGCAAACGAGTGGAAACAATCCGATTTTGAATGATTTATTAAAAGCAATCACTCTTTTTAATTTACCTAAGACAGCTTTTTTACGTTATTGTGATGCGCAAATTTTAGATCTTTATCACAATCCAATAGAAACACTTCATGATCTAGAGCATTATTGTGGTGAGACAGCAGGCATAATTTTACAGCTTTCTTGTCAGATATTAGATCCTGAAACTGCACAAGAGTTTACAGATATCTATGAACATGGAGGGATTTCTCAAGGATTAAGCGGTGTATTGCGTCTTTTATCATTCATGCAATCACGATATCAATATTATTTACCCACTGATATATTAAAGGCTGTAGGAGTGAATAGGGAAGATTTGGAATCTCATCGTCTCAGCGATCAACAAAAGGGTTGTATTGTTGAAGCTATGGTAGCATTATCGCGCGATCATTATACCCAATTTTACGAGTATTCTTGTACTTTACCTAGAGTTCTTAAGCCAGCTTTTCTTCCATTGGTCATTGTACCAGCTTCTCTTCAAAAAGCTATACAGCTGGGGGCAGCAATTTTTCAAGAGAGTGCAACTTTGCCATTGATGTATCGCTATTGGTTGATAACAAGGGCAGCAATAAGCGGCAATTTTCCAAAGATATTGTAAAAAAATATTACTACGTTGGAATGCGTAACATGTAGACTGATTTTTTCATATGAAGATAAAAGGAGCTATTGTGATTCCAAACCATTTTTTTGTTATAAAAAATGTTGATGTTTTGGTTGTTATGAACGCAAAAGAATAAGAAATTTTATGATCTTGAAAATACGCTGTATTTCTTCATCAGTAATATGTTTTATTCAGAGTATTGGATGGGTGAGATGCAGAGAAAGAAAAACATGAGATAAATCTTAATACATTGGTTTGTTTGAAGAAGAACTTTTAAGTACTCTGAATGTATTGATTGTATCTCATTTGCAAATGAAATGAAATTTCTATTTTATGAGAGAAGTTATCTTAGCAGTCTATAAGTCTATAAAAAACTCTTATTTTTGAGAAATTATAACATCATAATTGATGACTGTTATGATTGATGAATATATTGATTTATAATGATAATACGTTTTTTCTTATATTGAATGAGAGTCTTGAATAGAAAAAGATTTCTCCATTTTTATAATGAATTTTAAAAATAGTTTTTTTATCTATTATAAGTTGGATGTGTAAATGAAATCATTTAAGGAAGAAGCAATACGCTCCCTATGAATGAATATTAAGAGTAGCAATATAATGAGCTATGAATGAATGACGATAGGGATGATGTTTATAGCTTAATGGGCGGCAACCTTTACGACCTTTGGATGGATAATGTTTTTTAATGCATTGCAAAAACGATTCTACATTCCATTGACTATTTTCTCGCAAATCCATACATGCACTGTTTTGCGAGAAAATGAATCATTATACAAACGCTGATCCTAAGATATGCAGACAAGAAATCCGTCTTACCTCTTCAACTATAGACGAAGAGCTGATGAAAACTTTATCAATAAGTTCTTAAAATTATGCACAATCTTTTTATTGGAGAGCGTTAAAGATCTGATTATAATTTGTGCTATTAATTTCCAAAGGATGTTCTTTATTGGCAACTTGTAGCATTTCTAGCTTGAGATCTTCTCTTATCATCATATCTATATTGGCGCGGACCTCAGTTGAAAGATTATGAGACGTGATATCTTTAGGCATGGTTACAGTCTTTATTTGATAAATGATACGGTTTGTTGCAACCGGACCTTTTATGATGCCATAATGACCTTTGGGAGCGGAAAATAATGCTTTAATGCCTTCAACGCCAAGGGTTTCAGATGAGTCTTGACGCCGGAGGGTTGGTGTTGTTTGTTTTGTAACACCAAGGGTATGAGCAAGAGCAACAAGACTTTTTCCTTCCGTGAGCTGTTTGAGAGCATTTTGGGCTTTTTCATCAAGAAGACGTTGGATTTCCTCATTTTTCCATTGAGAAAGAACATCTAGCTTAGCCTCTTCAAGTGTCTTATCACGGGAAGGAATAATTTTATCGACCTTGTACCAGAGATATCCACCATTTTGAAAAGAGAGAGGATCAAGATCGACTCCTTCGTTTGATTGATAGATGGCATTCAGTAAAATATCTTTTTGAGGTAAATCCGTGAGTATTGCACCTTCAAGCGTTTTTCCCGTTTTATCAATAGTAATTGTGCGCAAAGATAACTTGTATTGGTCAGCTAACTCTTTGAGAGAAGCACCCTCAAAACGAGCATTTTCAATGGCAGCATAATTGTTACGGATATCATCAGTAGCACGATTTTTGGCAAGTATTTGGCGAATATTTTCTTCTACACTTTCAAAAGGAAGAGAGCTTGAAGGTTCAATATGCGTAACGCGAATGAGAACAGGTCCCTGTAAGTCATTTATCACAGGACTGACTTGGCCTTGTTGAAGTTCAAAAATTTCAGATGTCAGATGATTAGGAAGTTCGTTTTCTGCGAGAGGACCTTTTTTTATGTCATTAAGAGTCTTTTTTTCAGCTTTTACCAGTTCATCAAAACTCAATCCATCAGCTATTTTTTTTGCTGCATTATCGGCTTCTTCGCGTGAGGGGAATCGCAGTTCTTCGAATGTACGCTTTTCAGGCGTTACAAAACGTGAAGCATTTTGTGTATAATAGGCTTTCGCCTCATCTGTTGAGATATCTTTAGGTTTTACAAAATCATTAAGTTCCATAGATAGCAAAGAGACAGTACGGTATTCTGGAGCACGAAATTGACTTTGATGTGTTTCAAACCATTTTTGTAATGTTTCGTAATCAGGATCAGCAATTGTTTTCTTTTCTTTTAGATCAATAACGAGATAATCAGCAATACGCATTTCTCCTTGATAAAGAGCAAGTGCTTTATAAAAGAGATTTGGTGCCTTCATATCAGAAAGTAAAGCAGCAATAAGCTGATTACGCTTTTCTTGTTTGGTGTAATAATTAAGAAAAGCACTTTCACTAATACGTAAATGCTGAAGATAGTTATAAAACAAGTTTTTATCAAAAGTGCCATTTACCTGGAACATCTTATCAGAACCAATCGTATGAGCTATTGTATCTTTTGAAAGACTTATTTTCATTTTACGTGCTTGTTCATCAAGCAGTACATTTTGTTGTAATTGATTAAATACAAAAGCAGGAATTTGGTATTGCTGCATTTCATTTGTTGTAAACATTCGTCCAAGATGAGCAGCATATGCTAAACGTGCGCTTTGATCGGCGAGTGCAAGACGATAATCATCGACAGTTACTGTGGACTTTCCAGAAGTAATAAGATCTCTTTCACTTTTTTTGTGTAACTGCGGTACCCCCCATAAAAGAATGAAGCATAAGAGTAAAATAGCAAGGAAAATTCTAAAAATCCAAGAATTTGTAGCATTTCTTATGATGTTAAGCATTGTTCAAGTCCATTTTTAATGTGAGTTATTATCAAAGCTGTAATGGAATTTGCAATAAAGAGATGAAAGATGCAAGCTTTAAAGACTTGCTTTCATTTTATAATTTGGTAACTACAGATAAACAATGTATTGTAAAAGCTCTTGAGGTGAAAATATGTCTCAAAATATTCGGCCTTTTCTTGCTGGAAATTGGAAAATGAATGGAACGAGTGAATCGCTTGGAGAGTTGCGTGCTATTGCTACAGGCGTTAGCTCTGATCTAGGTCATCTATTTGAAGCCCTAATTTGTGTTCCAGCAACGCTTTTATCGCGTGCTTCTAATACGCTGAATGGTGAAAATCTCCTTTTAGGAGGACAAAATTGTCACTTTGATGATCATGGTCCTTATACTGGAGATATTTCAGCTTTTATGCTTAAAGAAGCGGGAGCAAGTCATGTTATTATTGGGCATTCAGAACGTCGTACAGTGTACCAGGAAAATGATGCGATTGTCTGTGCCAAAGTGCAAGCTGCGTGGCGAGCAGGTCTTGTGGCTCTTGTATGTATTGGTGAAACATTGGAGGAGCGTAATAATAATAAAGTACTGGATATTCTCACGCAGCAGCTTGAAGAATCTCTCCCAGATGATGCAACAGCAGAGAATACCATTATCGCTTATGAACCAGTTTGGGCAATAGGCACCGGCAATACAGCGACTCCAGAAGATATTGCAAAAGTACATCATTTCATTCGTGATAGGGTGCGCTCTCGTTTTGGTGATGAAGGCAATAAGATACGTTTGCTTTATGGTGGATCCGTAAAACCATCCAATGCATTTGAGCTTTTAAGCATTGCTCATGTTAATGGTGCTTTGATAGGTGGAGCAAGCTTAAAAGCGATTGATTTTTTAACTATTTGCGATGTTTGTCGTAAACTATAGCAGAGAAATTTGAGTTTCCCCTTGGATTGTGCGTTATTTATGTGTAAATAGCTATTAAAGAGTTATTTGAAGAGCAGGGTTTATGCAAACAGTACTTATAGTTATTCATTTTTTGATTGTGATTACTTTGGTTGGTGTTATATTAATTCAACCTTCAGAAGGTGGTGGGCTAGGTGTGAGTAATAGCTCAGGGTTGATGAAAACTCGTGGATCTCGAAACCCTTTAACACGTTTGACTGCTATTTTAGCCTGTTGTTTTTTTGTTGTGTCTATTGGACTTACCGTGGTGAGTAATATATCAAATTCTAGTTCTGATATCTTAAAGCGTATACCGGTTAATTCAGAACAGAATTCTACCAATAAAGACTCAGGATCAGTCCCATCGTCAGATGGTGAGTCTTCCCCTTCTATTCTTGAACAGCTAGGAGGCACTTCGAATTCTTCGCAGGAACAGAAACAGTCCACAAATCCTGAAGCAGAAAGTCCAGTTCCTCAGGTTCTTGAAAATACAGTTCCCGATAACAGTACAAAATAGTTTTTTAAGAAAACATAGACTTTTTAAAAAAGGTGATTTTTTTCGCCTTTTTTATTTTAGAAGAAAAATTGTTTCTTTTTGCATTTTTTGCTGGAAAAATCATTATAAATTGCTTATCACCATAAGCCCATGGCACGTTATGTTTTTATTACTGGTGGTGTGGTTTCTTCCCTTGGAAAAGGCATCGCAGCGGCGGCGTTAGCAGCGTTATTACAGGCTCGTGGCTATCGCGTACGTCTTCGCAAACTTGATCCTTATTTAAATGTTGATCCAGGTACGATGTCACCTTATCAACATGGTGAAGTATTTGTGACCGATGATGGTGCAGAAACGGATCTTGATCTTGGTCATTATGAGCGTTTTACTGGGCGTTCTGCAAATAGCCAAGATAATATTACAACAGGGCGTATTTATCGCAATATCATTGAACGAGAGCGGCGTGGTGATTATTTGGGGGCAACAGTCCAAGTTATCCCTCATGTTACAGATGAAATTAAGAGATTCATTACGATGGGAAATGAAGAATTTGATTTTGTTTTGTGTGAGATAGGTGGAACGGTTGGTGATATTGAAGCAATGCCTTTTCTAGAAGCGATTCGTCAGCTTCGCAATGAGCTACCGAGACAAAATGTCGTTTATGTCCATCTCACATTAATGCCTTATATTCCTTCAGCAGGTGAATTAAAAACGAAACCAACACAACATTCTGTCAAAGAATTGCAAGCAGTTGGTATTTCTCCTGATATTTTGCTTGTACGTGCAGATCGATCTATTCCAGAAACAGAACGGTGCAAATTATCACTTTTTTGCAATGTTCGCTCCAATGCAGTCATTCAGGCATTAGATATGCCAACAATTTATGATGTTCCTATGGCATACCATAAGGAGGGTTTGGACTCTGAAGTTCTTTGCGCTTTTGGAATCGATTCGGCACCTTCCCCCAAGATGGATCGTTGGGAAGATATTACGCATCGTATTCACCATCCTGAAGGAGAAGTTACGATTGCTGTTGTGGGAAAATATACGGGCTTAAAGGATGCTTATAAATCTCTTATTGAAGCGATTGCGCATGGTGGTTTAGCGAATAGAGTGAAGGTTAATATTGAGTGGATTGATTCGGAGCTTTTTGAAAAAGAAGATTCTGTTTCAGCTTTACAAAAAGCCCATGGAATTTTGGTTCCAGGTGCTTTTGGGGCACGAGGGGCAGAAGGGAAGATTCGAGCAATTCAATTTGCGCGAGAGCGTAAAGTTCCATTTTTAGGGATTTGTTTTGGGATGCAATTAGCTTGTATAGAAGCTGCGCGCAATATTGCACAGATTGAGAATGCTTCATCAAGTGAGTTTTGTGAAACAGACAATCCAATTGTAGGTTTAATGACAGAATGGCTTAAAGGAGACGTTCTTGAAAAACGTACAAGAAATGGTGATCTCGGCGGTTCAATGCGCCTTGGTGCTTTTGCTGCTGAATTAAAAGAAGAGAGTCATATTGCTCAAATTTATGGGGTGACCAAGATTGTCGAGCGACATCGTCATCGTTATGAGGTCAATATTGATTATAAGGATAAGTTAGAACAGTGTGGTTTGATTTTTTCTGGGATGTCTCCTGATGGTATTTTACCAGAAACGATAGAATATGTAGATCATCCATGGTTTATTGGTGTTCAATATCATCCAGAATTAAAATCCCGTCCTTTTGATCCACATCCGCTTTTTTCTTCTTTTATTGAAGCTGCTGTAGAACAAAGTCGATTAGTTTAATGCATAAATTGGGTTACTTTGCTTTTGAGGGATAAAATGACTAAACCAAATGCCCGTGTGAAAGTTGGAAATATGATTTTTTCAAATGAAATGCCTCTTTCATTAATTGCAGGGCCGTGTCAGATGGAAAGTCGTGATCATGCTTTTGAAATGGCTGGTCGTATTAAAACAATTACCGATCAGCTTGGTATCGGGTTTGTTTATAAATCAAGTTACGATAAAGCCAACAGAACCTCTTTGGGGGCGGCACGTGGTATTGGTCTTGAAAAAGCAATGTCCATTTTTTCTGATTTAAAAAAAGAGTTTAATTGTCCCATATTAACTGATGTGCATACAGAAGAGCAATGTACAATTGTTTCTTCTACAGTTGATATTTTACAAATACCGGCTTTTTTATGTCGTCAAACAGATCTTTTGGTAGCAGCCGCCAAAACAGAATGTGTTATTAACATTAAAAAAGGTCAGTTTTTAGCGCCGTGGGACATGGAGAATGTTTTAAAAAAGGTTGTTTACAGTGGTAATCCGAATGTTATGCTTTGTGAGCGAGGCACGTCATTTGGTTACAACCGACTTATTTCTGATATGCGTTCGTTGCCTATTTTACGTTCATTTGGTGCTCCTGTTATTTTTGATGCAACGCATTCTGTTCAAGAACCTGGGGGGCAGGGGGCTTCATCTGGTGGGCAGCGTCAATTTGTTGAAATTTTAGCGCGTGCAGCTGTCTCTGTTGGGGTAGCTGGTATTTTTTTAGAAACACATCAAGATCCAGATAATGCACCTTCTGATGGACCCAATATGGTTAAAGTTGATGATTTACAAAGATTGCTTGAGACTTTAATGGAATTTGATTATCTGTCAAAAAAGTTGAGTTGAGAAGAGAAAAAATATTTCATTAATAGGGCTTTATAAATGAATCGAGACTTTTATTGGATAAGGAAACACATATGACTATAATTGTCGATATCATTGGGCGTGAAGTTCTTGATAGCCGTGGTAATCCAACGGTAGAAGTTGATGTTCATTTGGAGAATGGAGCTTTTGGTCGCGCTCTGGTTCCTTCGGGAGCTTCAACAGGAGCACATGAGGCTATAGAGCTTCGTGATGGTGGTTTGCGCTATCAAGGGAAAGGTGTTGAAAAAGCGGTTGCTGCAGTTAATGGCGAAATTCTTGAAGAACTTGGTGGGCGGGATGCAACAAATCAAATTGCTATTGATCAAGCAATGATTGCTTTGGATGGAACGCCAAACAAAGCCCGTCTTGGTGCCAATGCACTTCTTGGTGTTTCATTAGCTGTTGCAAAAGCAGCTGCGGATTCATTAAATTTACCTTTGTATCGTTATATTGGTGGTACACAAGCGCATATTCTTCCAACCCCCATGATGAATATTATTAATGGTGGTGTTCATGCTGATAATTTGATTGATTTTCAAGAGTTTATGATTATCCCTATAGGAGCTCCTACTGTAAAAGAAGCTATCCGTTATGGCGCTGAGATTTTCCATGCATTAAAAAAGCGTTTAAAAGATGCGGGTTATAATACCAATGTTGGTGATGAAGGTGGTTTTGCTCCTCAATTTAAAAGTGCTGATCAAGCAATTGATTTTATTATGGAATCTATCATGATATGTGGTTATAAACCAGGTGAACAAATTGCCATTGGTTTAGACTGTGCTTCAACCGAATTTTATAAAAATGGTTCGTATTTTTATAAAGGTGAGGGGAAATGCCGAGACACCCAAGAGCAGGTAGATTATTTAGCGCAGCTTGTGAAAAGTTATCCTATTATTACAATTGAAGATGGAATGGCAGAGGATGATTGGGAAGGTTGGAAGCTACTTACTGACACAATTGGAGAAAAATGTCAGCTTGTTGGCGATGATTTGTTTGTAACGAATTCAGCACGTTTGCGTGATGGTATCAAAATGGGGGTAGGCAATTCTATTCTCATAAAAGTTAATCAAATTGGTACATTGAGTGAAACACTTGATGCTGTAGAAGTAGCACATAAAGCAGGTTATCGTGCCATTATATCTCATCGTTCAGGCGAGACAGAGGATTCTTTCATTGCAGATCTTGCTGTTGCAACGAATTGTGGACAAATTAAAACAGGTTCTCTTGCACGTTCGGATAGATTAGCAAAATACAATCAACTTATTCGTATTGAAGAAATGCTAGGAGCCCAAGCGCATTATGCTGGTGATTTATATCGTGTATAGTTGTGAGCACAAAATATGAAAGTATAAGATCATTTAGATTATGAAATTGATATTTCTTATCAAAGGCATATACGCAATAATTTTTAAGTGTTTAAATTTATAGGGATTAAGATGAGAGGTATAATTATTAGTCAAGATCAAGGAAATTATCTCGTTTCGGGTGATGATGGTAAACGTTATCAGTTTGCGACTTGGGATTGGTTGGGAAAGAATCCACCAAGGATTGGTAATGCTGTTGATTTTGTCTGTGAAGGAGGTGTTGTCAGTTCTGTTTTCCCATTGTTGAGACCAGGTACAGAGAACACAAAGATAATGTTCGCACTGCTTTGTTGGGTTGCAGGTATCTTTGGTGTCCATCGCTTTATGGTTGGTAAAGTTAGGACTGGTGCTTTAATGCTGGTTCTATCTTTATCATTGTTTGGATTGATAATTACCGGAATTTGGGCAGTTGTTGATTTTATAGTCATTCTTGGAGGAAGATTTACGGATAAAGATGGGAATCAGATTACAGATTTTTAAAAATTTTATAATAAAGAGAAAGTAATTCAGTTCGCTTTTTATTTTTATAAATAATTAAGTTGCATTATGCAAAATTATTGTACTATATTTATTTGATATGAGATATTAAAAAACATGTATAGCTAAGTAAAAGTATTGAAAAAGGCAATGCTATTTTATACGGGTAAAGAAAAGACGCAAATTAATTAAGGCGTGCATTATTTTTCTGCTTATAGCAGTGGATAGCATTGGATTATTGGAGGCTCCAAACTATCCTAATTTCACGTTTATTACGGCTGCTACAAATTGTATTTACACCGTGAGGTTAATCCGCATATTATCAAATTAGAAATAATCTCTTTATGAATAACACATAAGGAGCGTGGGTAAGGATGAAGAGTAAAATTATTGTTCAAAATCAAGGGGTTTATTTCGTTTTGGGAGGTGATGATAAGCGTTATCAATTTGAGGATTGGAATTGGTTAGGAAAAAACCACCAAGCATAGGGGATACCGTTGATTTTATCTTCATTTTAATAGGAAATTTTAGGAAAAAAGCTACAAATTAGAGGATATCCAATATTTATAATATAAAAAGTGAGGCATTCAACTTACTTTGATCGTATTAAGGGGGGGATAAATTGAAATAACAAATTATTTTGGTGTAGATTTGGTAATGAGGTATTAATCAAAATCATGCATAGTTGGGCAAAATATCAAGAAATTTGTGCTGTAAAGACTGTGCTATTTTATGTGGACAAAGCAGAAACGTCGATCAATCAAAGTACGCTTTGTACTACCTCTTATGACGGTGGGAGTCTTAAGCTATTTCAGTTATCACATTTATCATGGTGAGTATGGATTGTATTCACGCAGTGAAGTTAATCAGCATATTAGCGAATTAGAAAAGGAGCTTCATGAAATAGAAGCTGAGCGGATATTCATGGAAAAGCGTATTTCTCTTTTACGCAATGGGCATATAGAAAAAGATATGTTGGATGAGTATGTCCGAAAGAATTTGAACTTTTCTAAGCCAAATGAATTGACAATCTTAATACCTTGAAATGATACCAAAGGTAAATGAAAAATCGCTTAATTTAAACAACAATCAGCAATGATATTGTTTAAGCCGATTGATAAGGCTTGTAACTTTTGTTCGTAAAGGTTATTCCTAAATAATCATAAAAGGGAGTTTAATATGGCAGAACGACTTAAAAAAAATTCTGCGTCGGCGGCGCGCACTGCATTATCAAGCACCACAAAGAAAGCACCAATAGCAGATTTTACAAAAGAAGAAGAAATTGATGCCTATCGTGAAATGCTTTTAATTCGCCGTTTTGAAGAAAAAGCAGGACAACTTTATGGTATGGGGCTTATTGGGGGATTTTGTCACCTTTATATTGGTCAGGAAGCCGTTGTTATAGGAACATTGAAAGCGGCAAAAGAAGGTGATCAGGTTATTACGTCTTACCGTGATCATGGTCATATGTTAGCCGTTGGGATGAGTCCGCGTGGTGTTATGGCAGAATTAACGGGACGTCAAGGTGGCTTTTCCAAAGGGAAAGGTGGCTCGATGCATATGTTCTCTAAAGAAAAGAACTTTTATGGGGGACATGGTATTGTTGGTGCGCAGGTTCCCATTGGTTCAGGTTTGGCATTTTCGAATCAGTACCTTGGTAAAGATAATGTGACATTGGTTTATTTTGGTGATGGTGCTGCAAATCAGGGGCAGGTTTACGAGAGTTTTAATATGGCTTCACTTTGGAAGCTTCCCGTTGTTTATATTATTGAAAACAATCAGTATGCTATGGGAACGTCAGTTTCACGTGCATCTGCAGAAACTGATTTTTCCCGACGTGGTCTTTCTTTTGAAATTCCAGGTATTGTTGTTGACGGTATGGATGTTCGATCAGTAAAAGGAGCTGCTGATAAAGCAATTTCTTGGGCACGCTCAGGTAAAGGACCGATCATTCTTGATATGCAGACCTATCGCTATCGTGGTCATTCCATGTCTGATCCAGCAAAATATCGTTCAAAGGAAGAAGTCCAAAAAATAAAAGAGGAGCACGATCCGATTGATCAAGTAAAAAGTCGGATTCTTAAAAAAAATTGGGCGAGCGAAGACGATTTAAAATCTGTTGAGAAAGAGGTCCGTGCAATTGTTGCTGATGCGGTAGATTTTGCACAAAGTGATCAAGAGCCAGATGCTTCTGAGCTCTATACTGATATTTTAGTTTGATGCGAGGGAAGCAAGTATGTCTATTGATATTTTGATGCCGGCGCTTTCACCAACTATGGAAGAAGGTAAACTGTCTAAATGGCTCAAGAAAGAAGGTGATAAGGTTAGCTCTGGCGATGTTATTGCTGAAATTGAAACGGATAAGGCTACAATGGAAGTAGAGGCCGTTGATGAAGGTACTCTTGGTAAAATTTTTGTGCCTGAAGGTTCAGAAGGCGTAAGGGTTAACACTGTTATTGCAATTTTGTTAGAAGAAGGTGAGCGTGCTGAGGATATTTCGCAACCTACTGATACAGCACAAAAACCTAAGGAATCTGCTCTTTCTCTACCTTTGTCAGTTCCGCAGGCTGCTCCTACTTTTGATACATCTCTTAATTTTGATATTCCAGCGGGAACACAAATGGTTACAATGACAGTTCGTGAAGCGCTTAATCAGGCTTTGGCTGAAGAAATGCGGCGTGATGAAACAGTTTTTCTTATGGGGGAAGAAGTCGCGCAATATCAAGGTGCCTATAAGGTTAGCCAGGGTTTGTTGGAAGAGTTCGGGGAACGCCGAGTTATTGATACCCCAATTACAGAGCACGGCTTTGCTGGGCTGGCTGTTGGGGCTGCTTTTGGTGGGTTACGTCCTATTGTCGAGTTTATGACCTTTAATTTTGCGATGCAGGCGATGGACCAAATTATTAACTCAGCAGCCAAAACACGTTATATGTCTGGTGGACAAATGACCGCTCCTATGGTTTTCCGAGGTCCCAATGGTGCGGCTGCCCGTGTTGGTGCTCAACATTCTCAATGCTATGCTGCATGGTATAGTCATGTACCAGGTCTGAAAGTTGTCATGCCTTATAGTGCTGCAGATGCAAAAGGTTTGCTGAAAGCTGCTATTCGTGATGATAATCCTGTTATTTTCCTTGAAAATGAGATTTTGTATGGGCATCAATTTGATGTTCCTCAACTGGATGACTTTCTTTTGCCTATTGGTAAGGCGCGTATTCATAAGTCTGGACAAGATGTGACGATTGTTGCATGTGGAATTGGGATGCATTATGCTGTTCAAGCGTTACCAGAAATTGAAAAACTTGGTATTGATGTTGAATTGATTGATTTACGAACCATTCGCCCGATGGATCTTCCAACAATTCTTTCGTCAGTTAAAAAAACAGGTCGTTTGGTAACAATTGAAGAGGGATTTCCTCAGTCATCTGTGGGAACTGAAATAGCAACGCGTGTTATGCAGCGGGCTTTTGACTATCTTGATGCGCCAATTGCTACGATTTCTGGCAAAGATGTTCCGATGCCTTATGCCGCTAATCTTGAGAAGTTGGCTTTGCCTAATACTGCTGAAATTATTGAGGCCGTTAAGGCTGTGACATACAGAGCATAACGGAGGAAAGCATAATGCCCATTAAAATTACAATGCCAGCGCTTTCCCCTACGATGGAAGAGGGAAATTTAACAAAATGGAATATTAAGGAGGGAGATAAGGTTTCCTCTGGTGATGTTATTGCTGAAATTGAGACGGATAAAGCGACAATGGAAGTCGAAGCCGTTGATGAAGGTAGGGTTGCTAAAATTGTTGTTCCTGCTGGAACACAAGGCGTTAAAGTAAATGCTTTAATTGTTGTTTTAGCAGAAGAAGGTGAAGATTTAGCTGAAGCTGCAAAAGTTGCAGAAGAAATCTCTTCTTCTACAAGACAAAAACCAGAGGGCATCAAACAGACAGATTCTCTGAAACAGACGGACTCAAAGGGAATAAAAATGTCTCATGAATCATCAACTGGGCAATTAATACAGCAAGATAAAAAGGAAGCTCGTCTTTTTGCCTCTCCCTTAGCGCGGCGATTAGCATCTCAGGCAGGTCTTGATTTATCCCTTATTTCTGGAAGTGGTCCGCATGGGCGCATTATTAAGCGCGATGTAGAAAAAGCTGTGAGCAGCGATATGTCTAAAGTGTCTTATTCATCATCGATAGGGGAGCTAATAGCTACAGGTGCTTCGGACAAACAGATATTGAAACTCTTCAAAGAGGATGAATATAGCTTCGCTCCCCATAATAATATGCGTAAAACAATCGCGACACGTTTGGTGGAATCAAAACAGAGAGTCCCACATTTCTATGTAACGGTAGATTGTGAACTTGATGCGCTATTAGCACTGCGTACACAACTAAATGCTGCTGCTCCAATGGTTAAGGGGCAGGAAGAAACTCAGCCTACTTATAAGCTTTCTGTTAATGATATGGTGATCAAAGCTGTTGCACTTTCTTTGAAAACGGTTCCTGATGCGAATGTTTCTTGGCTTGAAGGCGGGATGCTTCATCATAAACATTGTGATGTTGGGGTTGCTGTTTCTATTCCCAATGGATTAATTACACCGATTATTCGCCATGCAGAGAAAAAGCCGTTATCACTTATTTCCAAAGAGATGAAGGATTTTGCAAAGCGTGCGCGCGAGGGCAAGTTAAAAATGGAAGAATATCAGGGTGGAACAACAGCTGTATCAAATATGGGGATGTATGGTATAAAAAGTTTTTCGGCTATTCTTAATCCACCGCATGCGACGATTTTTGCGATTGGTGCAGGGGAGCAACGCGCCGTTGTTAAAAATGGTGCATTAGTTGTTGCGACAGTTATGTCAGTTACGCTTTCTGCGGATCATCGTGCTGTCGATGGTGCTTTAGCAGCAGAGCTCGCGCGGACTTTTAAGAAGATGATTGAAAATCCATTAGCAATGTTGGTTTGAACTGTTTAACAGTTCTTCACGTAAATTGTGAGAGAGTGTATTTAAGAGAATAGAAACAAATTTAAAGAGTTTGAAGAGCAGAGGTATTGCTATTTCTGGTTTGGGTAAAGCATTTACGTGAAGCTTAAAGCAAAGACATAAGATAATTCTCTCATATTGTTTTACAGTCTTAAGTTCAAAAAATGCATATCCATTTTATATAGATATCCATGGAGGAATTACTGTGGCAAATCTTTATGATGTAATTGTGATTGGATCAGGTCCAGGCGGATATGTAACCGCAATTCGTGCAGCACAATGTGGCTTTAAGACTGCGATTGTTGAACGTGAACATTTGGGAGGGATCTGTTTAAATTGGGGATGTATTCCAACAAAGGCCCTTCTACGTTCAGCGGAAATGAAACATTTTGCTGAACATGCGACAAATTATGGATTAAAAATTAATGGTTCAATTGAGGCAAACATCAAAGATGTTGTGGCACGTTCACGGGGTGTTTCAGCACGTTTAAATGCTGGTGTTGGTTTTTTAATGAAAAAAAACAAAATTGATATTATCTGGGGTGAAGCAAAGCTTACTAAAGAAGCAAAGGGAAGCCTTCCTGCGGAAATTATGGTTTTTTCATCCTCCAAACCGATTATGCAACCGCAAAATCCAGTCCCTAAAGGGACGTTAGGGGAGGGAACTTATCAAGCAAAGCATATCATTATTGCAACGGGCGCACATCCTCGTGTCCTTCCTGGTATTGAGCCAGATGGAAAACTCATTTGGACTTATTTTGAAGCTATGATACCGCCAGCAATGCCAAAATCGCTTTTGGTTATAGGGTCTGGGGCTATTGGCATTGAATTTGCTTCTTTTTATCATGATATGGGGGCGACAGTAACTGTTGTTGAAATGATGCCCCATATCATGCCTGCTGAAGATATTGAAATTTCAACGTTTGCTCGTAAACAGTTAGAGAAAAAAGGTTTACGCATTCTTCGTCAAGCAAAAGTAACAAAGGTTGAAAAATCTTCCGATTCTGTAAGTGTACATATTGATGTTCAAGGTAAAATAGAGTCAATGACTGTTGACCGGTTGATTTCCGCTGTTGGGGTGCAAGGTAATATTGAGAATCTTGGTTTAGAAGCTTTGGGAATAAAAACCGATCGCGGCTGCATTGTAACTGATGAATGGAGTTGGACGGGGGTGGAAGGTATTTATGCTATTGGTGATGTAGCAGGCCCTCCTATGTTGGCCCATAAAGCAGAAGAAGAAGGTGTGATATGTATTGAGCATCTTGCAGGTTTGAAAAGCGCTCATCCACTTGATAAAAGAAAAATTCCAGGGTGTACATATTGTACACCACAGGTTGCCTCTGTAGGGCTTTCAGAAGCGGCAGCAAAAGAAGCAGGTTATGATATACGTATTGGTCGTTATTCTTTTGCTGCGAATGGTAAGGCGATTGCTTTGGGTGAAGATCAGGGGTTAGTAAAAACGATTTTTGATAAAAAAACAGGACAGCTTCTCGGGGCCCATATGGTAGGGGCTGAGGTAACAGAATTGATACAGGGTTTTGTTATTGCTATGAATCTTGAAACAACAGAAGAAGAATTAATGCATACTGTCTTTCCACATCCGACCTTATCGGAAATGATGAAAGAAAGTGTATTAGATGCTTATGGTCAAGTTTTAAACGCTTGATGACTGGATTGTATGAAAAATTTTATATTTTTGATTGTTACTTCGTATTTATAAGGCAAAGGCTTAAATGGTTACGGTTGTTGATAGAGTTGCAAATAGACGATTGCGTCATCCTGAAAAGGCACATCGTCCTGAAACAAGCGTTCAAAAAAAGCCAGATTGGATTCGTGTAAAAGCGCCAACATCACCAATTTATAAGGAAACACATAGTATTGTACGTACGCATAAGTTAGTGACTGTATGTGAAGAAGCTGGTTGTCCTAATATTGGCGAATGTTGGAGCCAGAGGCATGCTAGCTTTATGATTTTAGGTGAAATATGTACGCGTGCTTGTGCTTTTTGTAACGTTGCAACAGGTATTCCACTTGCCGTTGATGATAATGAGCCAGAACGTGTCGCTGATGCTGTTGCACGGATGGAATTAAAACATGTTGTCATTACATCTGTTGATCGTGATGATCTTGCTGATGGTGGTGCTGAGCATTTTGCAAAAGTTATTTATGCGATTCGTCAAAAAACTCCTAAAACAACAATTGAAGTTCTTACACCTGATTTTCGTCATAAGGATGGCGCTTTAGAAGTTGTTGTTGCTGCTAAGCCTGATGTTTTTAATCATAACTTAGAAACAGTTCCTTCTAAATATTTGAAGGTCCGTCCAGGGGCACGTTATTTTCATTCAATTCGTTTATTACAACGTGTTAAAGAACTTGATCCAACAATTTTTACAAAATCGGGAATTATGGTTGGCCTTGGGGAGGAGCGAAATGAAGTTTTGCAATTGATGGATGATTTGCGCGCTGCTGATGTTGACTTTATGACAATTGGACAATATTTGCAGCCTACACGAAAACATCATCCAGTTGTTCGTTTTGTGCCTCCTGAAGAATTTGAGTCTTTTGCCAAGATTGGTAAAGTAAAAGGATTTTTACATATGGCCTCCAATCCTCTAACGCGTTCATCTCATCATGCTGGAGATGATTTTGCCATTTTGCAAAAAGCGCGTGATGAAAAATTTTCCTTACAGAGATAATTATGCCGATTTTTACAATACATCGGCAGATCACCCATAGTGCCAGTGAAATGTTTGATCTGGTTTCAGATATTGAGCGTTATCCTGAATTTTTACCAATGTGTGAGTCTTTAATAATACGTTCTCGAAAAGAATATGGAAAAAAAATATTGCTTCTTGCGGATATGACCGTTGGCTATAAGATTATTCGTGAAACTTTTACGACTCAAGTATTTCTTCAGCCGGAAAAAAGTCTTATAGAAGTTAAATATATTGATGGTCCATTCAAATATCTTGAAAATCGTTGGGCCTTTCATGATATTGAAAATACCAATGCATGTAATGTAGAGTTTTTTATTGATTATGAATTTAAAAGTAAAACGCTTGGATTAGTGATGGGCTCAATGTTTGATATTGCGTTTCGTAAATTTACCGAGGCTTTTGAGAAGCGTGCGCATCAGATTTATGGCTCTACGGTAACATAGTCTATTCTGTTATTTTTTAACAATACCTATTGCTTAAACAGCGTGAAGGTGAAAACCGGTTTCCATCTTTACTATTTGTTTTTAATTCAGCTTTCAAAAGCATATTGAGGGAATATCATTTTAAATGATGAAGATGATGCACAGTTTCATGCTTTTGTTTCTCTCTTTTTTAATGGATGCACACTCGTTAAACAAAACGCCCAAATAGAACATGCTTGCGTCATACCCATTTCATAATAGTGCTCATAATAAATAGTATAGATTCTCGTAAAAGTATATAAAATCTACATCTGTACACTTATGAAGAAGTTCTCCTGTATCATTTATTTGCCATCTCTCAAGATGTTGTACCAGCTCTTAGCACTTGAGAGAGAGGTACAAGTTTCCCTTTCATTAATCATTTTATTTATACAGTTTTTTCTCTTGTGGCGTGTAAGTGAATAAATTTGATTAATTCAACCTACACAGGACTAAAGTGAGATAATTTTACGCTAGTCAGATCGTTCATTTTCAAGTTGTGATACAATAAAATTTTTTCAAGATGTTGACGATTATAGACTCGATGGGGAATAAAGAATTTTGAAATTAGTATGGGGAATTCAGTGAAGCAATTCCAGAATCATTTTAAAAGCATTTTCAACAGTTGCATGGCGGATAGCATTGCGATTAAGATGAGCAAAGTGCATTTCTTTGTGCAGGGGGGAGTGGTTTTTATAAGCTACTGCGCAATGCACAAGTCCTACAGGTTTATCAAGACTTGCACCTCCTGGACCAGCAATTCCTGTTACAGAAACTGCAATGTCAGCTTGTGAATGTTTTAATCCACCCTCAGCCATTGCAAGAGCAACTTCTTTTGAAACGGCACCATAGGTTTTTATAAGTTCAGCACAAACGCCAACAAGGCGTGTTTTAGATTCATTTGAATAAACAACAAATCCACAATCGAGAACATCTGACGATCCTGCTATATTTGTGAGGCATGCAGCAATGAGTCCCCCTGTACAAGACTCTACAGTTGTTAACAGCAAACCTTTTTGGCGAAAGGTATTAAGAACTTCATGTGCTTGTTTTTCACAAAGATATGTCATTGGGGAATTTCTCCTGAATAAAGGACGCTCACTGTTGCAAGAGCAGCAATTCCCTCACCACGACCAATAAATCCAAGCCTTTCATTTGTTGTTGCTTTGATAGAGATACGATCAGGTGTTATTGCAAGTATTGTTATAAGATTTTCTGTCATGGCATGACGATATGGACTAATTTTAGGATTTTCAGCGATAATTGTGATATCAACATTGGCGATACGACCACCTGCTTGTTTTATAATATCAAGAGCATGACGGAGAAAAATTTCTGATGATACATTTTTCCATTGAGGATCAGAGGGAGGAAAATGTGTACCGATATCTCCAGCACCTTGAGTTGCAAGAAGGGCATCTGTTAATGCATGAAGAGCAACATCCGCATCGGAGTGTCCATTTAATTTTTTATGAAAAGGGATTTTTATACCACATAATATAAGAAAATCACCATCCTCAAAAGAGTGAACATCATAACCATTGCCGGTACGAATATCAGGAAATATTTGCATTTTCTTTTGGAGATATAAATGTGCAGTATTAAAATCTTCATGCCATGTAATTTTTATGTTGTTAGGATCTCCAGGAACGGTACGCATAGGAATTCCAAACCATTCGGCAATTGCAGAATCGTCAGTGAATTCTTGTTTGCAAGCTTGTTTTGCTTGTTTATGGGCCGCTAAGATATGTTCAAAGGGAAAACACTGTGGAGTTTGTGCACTATAAAGATGGGTACGGGGAATTGTTTCTAAAACATGCTGATTATTTATACGTTTAAGGGTATCAGAGATGGGCAGAACAGGAAGAACACCTTCTTGAGGCGTGATAGTGTTGTGAATGTTATTAAGAAGCTTGTTTTCGATAAAAGGGCGTGCACCATCATGAATATGCACATATTGGGGGGCAAATTTTTTGAGTGCCTGAAGTCCATATAAGGTAGAGATTTGACGTGTATTGCCTCCTTCAACGATAATAAGGCGCTCTTTAAAATCGTCAATAGCTTGTTCACAGATTTGACGATCTTCTGGATGAATAACAAGAATAATTGTTGTGATAGCTGGATGCTGCAAAAAACAATGCACGGTATGATAAATAATTGGCTTTTGTCCTAGAAGCCGATATTGTTTTGGAATTTTATGGGGAGATCCTGCTCTTTCACCCCGTCCAGCGGCTAATATTATTGCTGCAATAGAAATACTTAATCTCCTTGTATTATAATCTTAGTTTGCTTTTTTGTCATTAATTTTAAAATGATTTTGAAAGGATGGTTGTTGTAGATCAGCAAGGGATATCACGGATAACACCTCAAAAAAAGCATTTAATGCTTTTTGAAGTGCGGTATTTAAACCACAAAAATCAAACAAGGGGCAAGTTGGTTCTGCAGTATCGAAACATTCTGCGAGGGAAAAGTTGTCTTCTGTTACTTTCACAACATCCGCGACTGAAATTTCTGCTGCGGGTTTAGCCAATCTAACTCCACCATTGCGTCCACGCACTGTTTGTATAAAACCTGCTTGAACAAGCAGCTGAAGGATTTTAAATAAAAAAAGCTCTGAAACGGCATATGCTTTAGCAATTTCTGGAATACGACTGAGAGTTCCCTGATTATCTGCACAATACATAAGCATTCGAAGAGCATAATTTGTTTGTTTTGTTAATCGCATCTCATTTCCTTCGTAAAGTATCGTCGAACACAGTCTATTTTAAAGATATTTTGCAAAATGTAGAAGTTTTTTCTCGTTGACTATATTTGCCTATTTTAAATGTAGTATTAGTATTGTCAATTTTTGCTACAAAAGGTTATATGAGAATAATGGGATAAGGGTATGTAAGCTCATGACGAATATAACATCTGTGACGAATCTTCAAGACATAGATAAAAATACTTATAACGATGAGTTGTATCGTTTAAGTAAGGTATATATTTTTTTAGGGATTACAATTATTGTATTGGCTTTACTTACGGCCTCTGTTTCATTTATTATTCTTATTGGATTAACTCCTGTTGTTCCCAGTAGAACAGTAACCCTTATTCTTATAGGAATTAATAGTTTTTGGGTTTTAGGGCTTATTGTCATCGTTTTTTATGAGATGATACCGATCATTCGTGCTTGGCGTTCAAGGCGTGCAGGATCGCGTCTTCATGTGCGCCTTATTTCATTGTTTGCACTTGTTGCGACAATGCCAGCTGTTGCTGTAGCTCTTGTATCGGGTCCAGCACTAAATTTGGGACTTGATCGATGGTTTGATACAACAACGCGGCAAATTGTGGGCTCTTCTATTGATTTAGCAAATGCTTATGCAGATGAAATGCTCCAAAATTTAAAAAATTTATCCTACGCGATGGCATTTGCACTTGATAACAAAAAACTCTTAGAACGTAATCCAGCTGAATATAGGATGCAATTGACGCGTCATGCTCTAGGACGCAATTTGCGTGGTGCATTTTTGTTAAGTTCTAGTGGAGCTATTTTTGTATCGAGTGCTCTTGGTGATGAAGATAAACTGCCAATTCCTCCTTCTCATCTTATTGAACGTGCAACCAGTGCGAGACCTTTTTCTTTTCAACCAGGCGTTCATGATTATTTTGGTATTATTTTAAAATTTACCAATATTCCAAACACATTTTTATATTTGGTGCGTGACGTTGATAAAGGTGTTTTATCTGCTTTGCGTTTGACAGAAGTTAATACAGATCGTTATCGTGATTTAAATGAGAATCGCCTGCTGACACAGATTGCATTTGGTATGCTTTATTTGTGTCTTTTGTTTAGTTTATTCTTATCAGCCATTTGGGCTGCTATTGCTGTTGCTGATCGCTTAGTACGTCCTATTCGTCTTCTCATTAGTGCTGCCGATGATGTTGCTTCTGGAAATATGGAAATTTTCGTGCCAGTACGAGCAAAAGATGGAGATATTGGGCAATTATCCAAAACTTTTAATTACATGGTCAGTGAATTGAAAAGTCGGCGTAATGAATTGATTGCAGTGCGTGATCAAATTGATGAAAGACGGCGTTTTTCTGAAGCTGTGTTATCGGGTGTAACAGCGGGAGTAGCAGGTATAGATGATAATGGTGATATCACCATTATCAATCGGTCTATTGAAGCGATGTTTGATATTCGCTCAGAGCGCGTTGTTGGAAAAAGTCTTTTATCTTTAAGCGCTGAAATTTGGCAGGTTTTTCAGTTTGTGCGTTCATTGGATCGTAAAAACCATCGTGAGCAGGTCACTTTAAACGTTGCAGGAAAAGAGCGTGTCTGTAATGTCCAAGTTACGATGGAGGAGGATGATGGACAAGGGCAATCTTGGGTTCTAACAATTGATGATATTACAGACCTTGTTGCAGCG
This sequence comes from Bartonella sp. AP258QHHD, assembly GCF_042196145.1. Taxonomy (NCBI): domain Bacteria; kingdom Pseudomonadati; phylum Pseudomonadota; class Alphaproteobacteria; order Hyphomicrobiales; family Bartonellaceae; genus Bartonella; species Bartonella sp. AP258QHHD. The sequence goes on along the minus strand of NZ_JBHIPR010000047.1, from coordinate 19,734 downwards.
CAACGTACAGCGGCGTGGGCGGATATTGCGCGGCGTATTGCACACGAAATTAAAAATCCTCTTACACCTATTCAGTTATCCGCTGAACGCATTCGTAAACGTTATAACAAAGCTATTACACAAGATAGAGAGGTCTTTGAGCGGTGTATTGACACAATTATTCGGCAGGTTGGAGATATTGGGCGTATGGTTGATGAGTTTTCCTCTTTTGCACGTATGCCCAAACCCAAAATGCATATTTTAGATATACGAGAATTGTTGCGCGAAGCATGTTTCTTGATAGAGGTGACGCGACATGATATTCATTTTGAGCAAGATTTAGGAACTCTACCACTTATGGGTGCATTTGATAACCGTCTCATTGTACAGGCTTTTTGCAATGTTATCAAAAACGCGAGCGAATCCATAGATTCAGTTATGCGAGAGGAAAATATTCACGGTCATATTCTTATCCGTTCTTATCGTCAGGAAGAATGGGTGGTTGTGGATGTTGTTGATAACGGGAAAGGACTTCCTAAAGAGCAAAGACAAAAGTTATTAGAACCCTATATAACAACGCGGGAAAAAGGAACAGGGCTGGGGTTAGCTATTGTGCGCAAAGTTATTGAAGATCACGGTGGTTTCATGGAGCTTCATGATGCACCGGAGAGTTTTTATGAAGGTCGTGGTGCGATGATCCGTTTGATATTTCCAGCGGATGGGGGTAAGCAGGGTAATATTATACAAGCCATAAATCATAAGATAGGGGAATAGTATGGTATCAGATATCTTGATTGTTGATGATGAAGCAGATATTCGTGAGCTTGTTGCTGGTATTTTAGATGATGAAGGTTATGAAACGCGTGTTGCTTGTAACTCTGATGAAGCATTGGCTCAAATTAGTGAGCGTATTCCAAAGCTCATTTTTTTGGATATTTGGCTACAGGGTAGTCGTCTCGATGGTTTAGCACTGCTTGATGAAATTAAAACACAATATCCGGCTCTTCCGGTCGTTATGATCTCTGGTCATGGTAATATTGAGACGGCTGTTTCCGCTATAAAGCGAGGGGCATATGATTTCATTGAAAAACCTTTTAAAGCTGATAGACTTGTATTGGTTGCAGAGAGAACACTTGAAAATTCAAATTTAAAACGTGAGCTTTTAGAATTGCGAAAGCGTTCGAACGAGACATTAGAGTTGCTCGGAAAATCGACAGTTATAAAAAATTTGCGTCAAATCATAGAAAAAGTAGCACCAACCAATAGTCGCATCATGATAACAGGTCCTTCAGGGGCAGGAAAAGAGACTGTTGCACGAGCTATTCATGCGCTCTCAACGCGTTCGAATGGGCCATTTGTTACAATAAATGCTGCAACGATTACTCCGGAAAGAATGGAAATAGAGCTGTTTGGCAGCGAAATGGAGGGAAGAGAGCGTAAAATTGGTGCCTTAGAGGAAGCTCATGGCGGTATCTTATATCTTGATGAAATTGCTGATATGCCGCGTGAGACTCAAGGGAAGATTCTTCGGGTTTTAACGGGGCAAACATTTGAGAGAATTGGCGGCACAAAACGTGTTAAGGTGGATGTCCGTATCATTTCTTCGACAGCGCAAAATCTTGAAAACCTCATTTCTGATGGGCGCTTTAGGGAGGATCTTTTTCACCGTCTTTCCGTTGTTCCTATTGTTGTTCCCCCCCTTTCAGCGCGTCGTGAAGATATTCCAGAACTTGTACATCATTTTGTAAAAACAATATCACAGCAGGTTGGGATTAAACCGCGTGCAATCAGTGATGATGTGATTGCTATTTTGCAAACGCACGCTTGGCCGGGTAATGTGCGGCAATTACGTAATAATATTGAGCGTCTTCTTATTCTTGTGCGGGATGGTGATGGTCCTATAACAGCGGACTTTCTTCCCAGTGAAGTAAGTGATTCTTTGCCACGTCTTCAAATGGATTCAGATGAAAGTATAATGGATTTGCCGTTACGTGAAGCTCGAGAATTATTTGAAAAGAGATATTTAGTGGCGCAGATTGGGCGTTTGGGTGGAAATATATCACGTACTGCTGAATTTATAGGCATGGAGCGTTCAGCTTTGCACCGTAAACTTAAAGCGCTTGGAGTTTCTTAAAGCGATGCGTATTATTATTTGTGGAGCAGGACAGGTTGGTTATGGGATAGCAGAGCGTCTTGCTGCTGAAAATCACGATGTTACTGTTATTGATATTGAAACGAGATTAATTGAAAAGATTCGCGATACATTGGATGTGAGAGGTTTTGTTGGTCACGGTTCACGGCCTGAAGTTCTTTTGGCTGCAGATGCAGACAAAGCTGATATGTTGATTGCTGTCACTTTGTTTGATGAAGTTAATATGGTAGCTTGCCAAGTAGCACATTCATTATTTAATGTGCCCACAAAAATTGCTCGTATTCGCTCACAATCTTATTTAGAACCACGTTATAAGACGCTTTTTTCCAGAGAGAATATTCCCATTGACGTGGTTATTTCGCCAGAAGTTGAAGTTGGGGAAATGGTTTTGCGCCGTATTGCTTTACCTGGTGCAATAGATGTTCTTTATTTTTGTAATGATGATATTGTGGCACTAGCTTTGGAATGCATGGAAGATTGTCCCGTTATTAATACACCTTTGCGTCAATTAACAGAGCTTTTTCCAGATCTTCATACGACGGTTACTGCTATTAAACGTGGCGCGGAATTATTGGTTGCACATTCAGAAACGCAACTACGCGTTGGTGATATAACCTATCTTGTTGTTTCTCGTGAACAGATGCGTCGTGCTGTTGGGCTTTTTGGTCATAAAGAACAAGATGCCCACCGCATGATTATTGCAGGGGGTGGTCACATTGGCCTTTATGTTGCACAGGCTATTGAAAAGCGTTTTCATAAATTAAAATTGAAGATTATAGAAGCGCATAGAGAAAGAGCCCTCACAATTGCTGATCAGCTTGAAAAAACAACAGTTTTATACGGTAACGTGTTAGATCCAGTGATTCTTCAAGATGCGGGAATTGATCAGTCCGATTTAATGATTACATTGACCAATCAAGATCAGGTTAATCTCTTAAGCGCTATTATTGCTAAAAGATTGGGCTGCAAAGCCAATATGGTATTGATTAATAATGTTGCCTATCAAGAATTTAGTCGTGCTGTTGGTGTGGATGCATATCTTAATCCCCATAGTGTTACAATATCGAGAATTTTGCAACAAATGCGCCGTGGGCGTATTCGTTCTGTTCATTCAGTTTTTAATGGCCGAGCAGAAATTATTGAAGCTGAAGTGATGCAAACATCTTCATTGGTTGGTAAGTCATTATCAGAGCTCAATTTATCAGATGGTTTGAGAATTGGTGCAATTTATCGCAATAAGACAATAATACAGCTTTCGGCAGATACGCGTATTTTGTCTGGTGATAGAATAGTGATTTTTGCTCTTGCTGATAGGGTTCGTGATGTTGAACAACTCTTTCGCGTAAGTTTAGAATATTTTTGATGTATTATCTATGGATATTTGTACTTTTTGGTATAGTGGACAATTAAGATTGGTAGATAGGCTTTGTTTGTCTTCAATGGTTAAAACTGGACAGCGCGTTAAGCTTTTTAGTTATGATAAAAAAATAGATAATCTCCCTGCTGGTGTTGAGCTGTATGAAGCCGAATCAATTTTACCACGCTCAGCAATTTATCGCCTTGATCCCGATTTTTCTGATGATAAACTAGGGTGTACAATTGTTCAGTTCTCGGATTTTTTTCGTGTTATGCTGATGAAATATCAACAAGGTGTTTGGTTAGATACAGATGTTGACCTTGTTAAACAATTTCATCCAGATGCGGATAAGGTTTGGTTGGCAAGAGAAAATAATACAAGAGTAGGCGTTTCTGCACTTTATTTTCCGCCCAATAACCCTATTATAAAAATATTTGAGGATTATTGGGCAGGTGCAGAAATTATTCCTCATTGGCTTGGGTTTAAGCGTCGTGTTTGGAGACCGTTCTGGTTAAAGAGGAAAAACATGCCGATTTTACCGGGAAATCTTGGCGTTACAATATTTGGCAATGATGGTATTTCACGATTAGCAAAACGATATGGTTTTTTTCATGAAGCAAAGGAAAAGGAAACTTTTTATTATTGGACTGGGCGAAAAACTGAACGTATTTTTGAACCAGCTTTTGGCGTAAAGCCGCTTACAGATTCACGCTTGATAGGTTTTCATATTCACAGAAAGACAAAGACTACGAAAAGACCTCAGGAAGGAAGTTTTTACCATTGGGCGGTATCTCGCATTCCGGATGTTCATCATTTGTTTAGGTAGAGTTATTATTGCTATTTTAACTATTGAGATTTTAATCTATCTTATACAATCTCTTGATTGTAGCTTGCACAAGAGAGTAATGTTAACATATGGACAAAAACATTGAATGTGTAAAGAGCGGTTGTTATATGAACGGAAAGTAAAAATATGAGTGATCCAATGAAAACAGCATTAAGCCTTGTTCCTATGGTTATTGAACAAACAAATCGTGGTGAACGGGCCTATGATATTTTTTCCCGTCTTTTAAAGGAACGGATTATTTTTATTAATGGACCTGTTGAAGATGGTATGGCAATGCTTGTTTGTGCACAATTGCTTTTTTTGGAAGCGGAAAATCCTAAAAAAGAAATTAGTCTTTATATTAATTCTCCAGGTGGTGTCGTAACATCTGGTATGGCTATTTATGATACTATGCAGTTTATTCGCCCTCCTGTTTCTACGCTTTGCATGGGGCAAGCGGCATCTATGGGGTCTTTATTATTAACGGCTGGAGCAAAAGGTCATCGTTTTACATTGCCAAACGCACGTATTATGGTGCATCAACCATCTGGTGGTTTTCAAGGTCAAGCTTCAGATATTGAGCGACATGCGCAAGATATTATAAAGATGAAACGGCGTTTAAATGAAATTTATGTTCAACATACGAGTCAAGATTATGAGGTTATAGAGAGAACTCTCGATCGCGATCATTTTATGACAGCAGAAGAAGCCAAAGCGTTTGGCTTAGTTGATGATGTTATACAATACCGTGCAGAAACTGAAAAAGAAGAAAAAGATTAAGAATTTTTATAGAAAAAACAGCTACTTTAAATCAAGAGTTTTATAAAAAATATCGCAAAATAAGAGAAACACCTAAAAGTATTGAGACATGCATGGTTTTCTATATGTCTTTTAGTTTTCATGATGAAAGGCTTCCTTTGAAAAGGCAAAGTGTTCATATATTGTGGTGAAAGGAAAGAAAAATGAGCAAAATTAGCAATAGCGGGAACGAATCAAAAAATACTCTCTATTGCTCGTTCTGCGGCAAGAGTCAGCATGAGGTGCGTAAGCTCATTGCGGGGCCTACTGTATTTATCTGTGATGAATGTGTAGAGCTTTGCATGGATATTATTCGGGAAGAAAATAAGTCTTCTGGGGTTAAGGTGCGTGATGGTGTTCCTACGCCACAGGAAATTATAACAGTTCTTGATGACTATGTTATTGGTCAGCAGCATGCAAAGCGTGTTCTTTCTGTTGCTGTTCATAATCATTATAAACGGTTGGCGCATCAGTCTAAAAGCAATGATATTGAGTTGGCTAAATCAAATATTCTTCTTGTTGGTCCAACGGGTTGTGGTAAAACTTATCTTGCACAAACATTAGCACGTATTATTGATGTGCCTTTTACGATGGCGGATGCGACCACTTTGACTGAAGCGGGTTATGTGGGAGAAGATGTTGAAAATATTATTTTGAAGCTTCTTCAAGCAGCAGATTATAATGTTGAACGTGCGCAGCGTGGTATTGTTTATATTGATGAGGTTGATAAGATTTCTCGTAAAGCAGACAATCCTTCTATTACAAGAGATGTTTCGGGGGAAGGAGTTCAGCAAGCATTATTAAAAATTATGGAAGGAACGATTGCTTCTGTTCCTCCTCAAGGTGGACGTAAGCATCCGCAACAAGAGTTTCTTCAGGTTGACACCACAAACATCTTATTCATTTGTGGGGGAGCTTTTGCAGGTTTAGAACGGATTATTTCAGGGCGTGGTGAAAAAACTTCTATTGGTTTTTCTGCGACTGTTAAGGCTCCGGATGAGCGTTGTGTCGGTGAAATTTTTCGTGATTTAGAGCCTGAAGATCTTATTAAATTTGGTTTAATACCAGAATTTATTGGGCGGCTTCCTATAGTCGCTACCTTAGAGGATTTAGATGTTAACGCCCTCATGCAAATTTTATCCCAACCTAAAAATGCGTTAGTAAAGCAATATCAGCGTCTTTTTGAAATGGAGAATGTTGAGTTAGCATTTCATGAAGATGCTTTACGTGTTATTGCAAAGAAAGCAATTGAACGTAAAACTGGTGCTCGTGGTTTACGTTCTATTATGGAGAAGATCCTTCTTGAGACGATGTTTGAGCTACCGGCTCTTGAAGGCGTTCAAAAAGTGGTTATTTCGAGTGATGTCGTTGATGGTAAAGCGCGTCCTCTTTATATTTACTCAGAACGTGCAGAAGATAAAGAAAATGTATCAGCATGACATTGTGCGATGCACAATATAAAAGGTGGTAGTGAACGGTATTTGATAGGTGTTTCTAATAATATCATTATAATGCTTGATTTATGTATGAGTAATTACCACTTCATGTACAGTGAAGAGCTGAGATTTTCTAAAGGTGGGCTAATTGTTGTAGATAGCTCATAGGCTCCAGAAAGGAGAGTTATGCAATATATTGATGAAAAGACAGATGAAGTAAGAGATGGGGTTTATGCTGTTTTACCTCTTCGTGATATTGTTGTCTTCCCCCATATGATTGTTCCACTTTTTGTGGGCCGCGAAAAATCAATTCGTGCTCTTGAAGAAACGATGGCGGTTGATAAGCAAATACTATTGGTGACACAAAAAAATGCTTCTGATGACGATCCAAAATCAGAGGATGTTTATCATATTGGTACATTTGCTAATATTCTTCAACTTTTAAAGCTTCCTGATGGTACTGTAAAGGTTTTGGTTGAAGGAACTGCACGTGCAAAAATTAGTCAATTTTCTTTAAGTGAAGGTTATCATCAGGCTTTTGCAACTGTTACAGAAGAACCTAGAGAGAGTGATGTTGAGATTGAAGCTCTTTCAAGGTCAGTGATTACTTATTTTGAAAACTATGTAAAGCTTAATAAAAAAATCTCTCCTGAAGTTGTGAATGCGATTGGCCAGCTTGATAATCCTTCTAAGCTTGCCGATACGATTGCTTCTCATTTGATGATTAAACTGGCAGAAAAACAGGAAATATTAGAGCTCTTACCTGTGCGGGCCCGTCTTGAACGTGTTTTGTCCTTCATGGAAGGAGAAATTTCTGTTTTGCAGGTTGAAAAACGTATTCGTTCGCATGTTAAACGGCAAATGGAAAAAAACCAACGAGAATATTATCTCAATGAGCAGATGAAGGCTATTCAAAAAGAGTTAGGAGCAGGTGATGATAGCCGAGATGAACTCTCTGAATTAGAAGAACGTATCAAGAATACAAAACTATCCAAGGAAGCACAGGAAAAAGCTGGAGCAGAATTGAGAAAATTACGGAATATGTCTCCTATGTCTGCAGAAGCGACAGTTGTACGTAACTATCTTGATTGGTTATTAGCAATGCCTTGGGGTAAAAAATCTAAGATTAAAAACAATTTAGATTTTGCTGAAAAGGTCATGAATAATGAACATTTTGGTCTTGAAAAAGTTAAGGAGCGAATTATTGAATATTTGGCCGTACAAAGTCGCGCGTCAAAGATAAAAGGTCCCATTATTTGTTTGTTAGGTCCTCCAGGTGTAGGGAAAACATCATTAGCGCGCTCTATTGCAAAGGCAACGGGACGTGAGTATGTTCGTATCTCATTGGGAGGTGTCCGAGATGAAGCAGAAATTCGTGGACATCGCCGAACATATATTGGCTCGATGCCTGGGAAAATTATCCAGTCTATGAAAAAAGCAAAAAAATCTAATCCGCTTTTCTTGCTTGATGAAATTGATAAAATGGGCCAAGATTTTCGTGGTGATCCTTCATCCGCTTTATTAGAAGTTCTTGATCCTGAACAAAATGGTACATTCATTGATCACTATTTGGAAGTTGAATATGATCTTTCTGATGTCATGTTTATCACAACTGCCAATACGCTTAATATTCCAGGTCCGTTAATGGATCGTATGGAAATTATTCGTATCGCTGGTTATACTGAATGTGAGAAAATGGAAATTGTTAAACAGCATCTTTTACCAAAGGCACTAAAAGATCACTGTTTATCTAAAAAAGAACTCAGTATTTCTGATGGCGCACTAAGGTCAATTATTCAGTTTTATACACGTGAGGCAGGCGTTCGTAACCTTGAACGTGAACTCATGAAAATTTCCCGCAAATCCGTTACAAAAATTCTCAAAACACATCAAAAATCTGTAAAAGTTACAGAAAGTAATATTCATGATTTCTTGGGTGTTAAACGTTATCATTACAATCAGATTGAAGGAGAAAATCAAGTTGGTGTTGTAACAGGTCTTGCGTGGACAGAAGTCGGTGGAGAGTTATTGACTATTGAAGGAGTTATGATGCCCGGCAAAGGGAAGATGACTGTAACTGGAAATTTACGTGATATTATGAAAGAGTCCATTTCAGCGGCAGCATCTTATGTACGTTCTCGTGCTGTTGATTTTGGTATTGAACCTCCACTTTTTGAAAAACGCGATATCCATGTTCATGTTCCAGAGGGTGCGACACCAAAAGATGGCCCATCGGCTGGGATTGCAATGGTGACAGCAATTGTTTCGGTCCTTACAGGAGTAGCTGTGCATAAAGATATTGCAATGACTGGTGAAATTACTTTACGTGGACGCGTTTTACCCATTGGTGGATTAAAAGAAAAACTCTTAGCAGCTCTTCGAGGAGGGATAAAAAAAGTACTTATTCCTGAAGAAAATGCAAAAGATTTGGTTGATATTCCTGATGATGTCAAAAATAATATGGAAATTATTCCGGTAAATCATGTGAGTGAAGTTTTGAAACACGCTTTGGTTCGTTTTCCAGACACTATTGAATGGAAAGAACCCTCTACAGGGGCTGTGCCAATCCGGTCAGAGAGCAGTGATAGTGAAGGAATACAGATTGCGCACTGATTCACTTATCTCATTTATAACGGCATTTTTTAGGTGGTAGAAGATGTTGTTGAGGTTATTATTCTGTTTTTTGTTGGAAAAAGTGAAAAATTCCGTGAATAACTGTGATTATTGCTAAAAAAACAATGTTTTGGATAAAAATAAGACTTCTGTTTGCTGTACTTTTCAATAAACTGACCAATAACATGATTAAGTCATGTTCAGGTAATATAGGGAAAGGAAATATTTTATGAATAAAAGTGAATTCGTTAGCTCCGTTGCTGAAAAGGCAGGTGTTTCGAAAGCGCAAGCTGGTGCTGTTGTTGATGCTTTTATGGCTTCTGTAACAGAAGCTTTGGCTTCAGGGGGAGATGTTCGTCTTCCAGGTTTTGGCACTTTTGAAGTTTCTCATCGTGCTGCAACAAAGGGGCGTAATCCTTCAACTGGTGCTGAAATCGATATTCCAGCACGTTCTGTACCCAAATTTTCTGCAGGAAAAAGCCTTAAAGAAGCAGTTAATAAAAAATAATTTAAGCTACATTAAAAAAACCCGATTTATTTATAAACGGGTTTTTTTAACACATGTGTTATGCTTGTTTTTCACATAAAACTTTGAGATCCTTGCGATATTTTTTATTTTCATGTATTGCTGAAATATATTGTTTTTAGTCTTTTCAATGAAATATTGTACTTTATTAATTGAGCGCGGGTATGGCTTATAAAATGTAATATTAACTTTTATTACGCTGAAGTGTTACGGTATTTATTTCAAAACAAGATCCGTAAATAATATGAAGCGGAAAACTCTGTAAAGTCCATAAAAGTTATTATATATCACCATTTACGCTTAATAAAAGTGCATGTTGGTGCCACCTTGCTATCTATTTTCTCAGTTCCTATAATGTTGCGACTAGCCCCAGATATCTGAGACGAGTGCATAAGGGATAGTTTTATTCTTTTACTCTTATACGCCAACCTTTCTTGTGACGCACCAAGAGGATAATTTTATTGATTTATTATAAGATCCTGAAATAAAAAAATCTTTTGATATTCAGATTTGGTTTTTAATATTGGGATTTTTCTTGGCATTTGAGAGGGGAGAGATAGCTCCAGCTCTATCCTACAAATATTTTTTCCATATCTTTATTTCACTTGTGATATGCAAGCGAGTATTTTTCCTTCATCATACAAGAGTTAAAATGAGAGAACATCACAAATTTTGAGGGAGGAAGTTAAAAAACAGAAAAATTACTCTTATAAAATAATATACATTACGTAATATAAAAACTATTAATAAAGATAGTACAGTATTACTTGTGTATCTCCATTTATTTATTTTGATTATTCATAATATGTTTATATAATTATTTTGTTTTTAGTCATTAAATCATATTAAATTATTGATAGCGGTAAAGTTTTTTTATAGCCAAAAGTTATTTTACAGCATCTACATAATTGAATAAATGATGAAACGTAGGGTAGTATTTATTGATTGGGGGAGACAGTCTTTAAAAGGCTTTAGAATGATTTTTTCACGAGAGTTATAAAGATCTATTCAGTAGGAGAGAGGCGAATCGTGTGTTTTTTATAAACAGGAGCTCTTTGATTCTTTATTTGCTAACCACTGAGTACAATCATTGAGAGCTCTCGCTGTTATGGCTTGTTTTTTTACTAATTTTTTTTCTTTACTTGGTAAGCGTTTTCCTGAATGTTTAATAGAAGCAATAGGCGGAAAGAGTCCGAAATTGATATTCATTGGCTGAAAAGATTGTGTTTCTGCTTTTTCATCTATGATGTGTCCCCCTGTAATATGATTCAAAAGGGCTCCGAATGCTGTAGTTTGTGGGGGTAGGTAAGGGGAAATATGATGATATTCGGCAGCAGCAAAACGTCCAGCAAGAAGCCCTATTGCCGCTGATTCTACATAACCTTCACATCCGGTAATTTGCCCTGCAAAGCGTAGTTGTTTTTTTTGTTTTAAACGAAGGGTTTGATCAAGAATAATTGGCGAGTTGAGGTAGGTATTGCGGTGAAGACCACCAAGACGCGCAAACTCTGCTTTTTCAAGACCGGGAATCATTCTAAAAATGCGAATTTGTTCACCATATTTCAATTTTGTCTGAAAGCCGACCATATTATAAAGCGTTCCAAGTTTATTATCTTGGCGTAATTGAACGACGGCATAGGGTTTAACTGTAGGGTTATGGGCATTAGTTAAGCCCATAGGTTTCATAGGACCATGTCTTAACGTTTCAAGTCCGCGCTCAGCCATAATTTCAATGGGGAGGCATCCATCAAAATAGGGCGTTTTTTCAAAGTCACGAAACTCTGTTTTTTCAGCATTTTTTAACGCTTCAACGAATGTTTCATATTGTTCTTTGTTGAGGGGACAATTAAGATAATCTTTTCCTGTTCCCTCAGGACCAATTTTATCATAGCGAGACTGATACCAACAAATGTTGATATCAATACTGTCGGTATGGATAATAGGTGCAATTGCATCAAAAAAAGAAAGAGCTTTTATACCGGTTATTGCTTGTAATTTTTGAGCAAGTGCAGGCGATGTAAGGGGGCCTGTTGCAATGACAACATGTTTCCAAGCTTTAGGAATTTCTTGAACTTCTTCACGTTTGATTGTTATAAGAGGGTGGTTTTCAAGTGCTGTCGTAACGGTTTTTGAAAATCCATCACGGTCAACAGCAAGAGCACTACCTGCGGGAACTTTGTTGGCATCAGCAGCTTTCATAATTAACGATTTTGCTAATCGCATTTCAGCATGTAAAAGTCCTACGGCATTTGTTAATGAATCATCGCAACGAAACGAATTTGAACAAACCAGTTCTGCCAATTTATCGGTTTTATGGGCATCTGATTTTTTTTCGGGTCGCATTTCATGCAAAACAACAGAAATTCCTGACTGAGCGATTTGCCAGCTTGCTTCACACCCCGCAAGACCGCCACCGATGATATGAATTGGGATATCAAATGTCTTTAACATAATTGACTTTTAGCGTAAGCAGTTATGTATGAAAAGCATAGATTTTGTTTTTTTTAATATATTTGTTTGCTTTTTTTCTGTAATTAATGGTATAGAAACGCCGCTTGTATAAGGTTATTAGCTTGTAAGTTTGAGCGGATGTGGCGAAATTGGTAGACGCACCAGATTTAGGTTCTGGCGGGAGACCGTGGGGGTTCGAGTCCCTCCATCCGCACCAAAGCAATCCCTTAAGTGCTACGGATTTCTACGTGTCTGAAATTCCGCTTCATGGTAAATGTAACACTCGAAGTGTTAGAATGTAATGATTATTAGAGTGGGTTGATCCCTCTCCTTAGAAAAATGAAGGTGTTTAATGCAGGTTACCGAGACGCTTAATGAAGGACTGAAGCGCGAAATTAAGATCGTGGTTCCAGCGAAAGATTTAGAAGAAAAGTTGAATGAACGATTGGATGATACCAAGGGAAAAATCAAGCTTAATGGTTTTCGTCCCGGTAAAGTGCCTAGTGGGCATTTGCGAAAAATGTATGGTAAATCCTTTATGGCGGAGATTCTCAATGAGATACTCAGTGATGCACCCCGTTCTATTTTAGCGGACCGCAATGAACGTGCAGCGATGCAGCCAAAAATTGATATAGATGAAGATGAAAAAATTCTAGATGGCAAAGCTGATTTTACTTTTAGTTTAAAGTATGAAGTTTTACCAAAAATTGACATTAAAGATTTTGAACATATTAAGGTTATCCGTGAAATTGCAACTATTCCTGAACAGGATATTGATGATCAAGTCAATCGCGTCCTTTCTTCTACGCGTAATTATTCTCTAAAAGAGGGGAATTCTGAAGAAGGTGATCGCATTACCATAGATTATCAAGGTAAGCTTGAAGGCGTTCCATTTGAAGGTGGGGCAGATAGTGATGCACAACTGATTCTTGGGTCAAAACAATTTATTCCTGGTTTTGAAGAGCAATTGGTTGGTGTGAAAGCTGGGGATGTAAAAACGATTTTTGTTAAATTTCCTGATAATTACAGTGCGGCACATTTGGCGGGACGGGAAGCAGAGTTTGACATTACTGTCAAAGCTGTCTTTAAACCAGATGAATTAAAAATTGATGATGAAGCAGCGCAAAAAGTTGGTTTAGAGTCTCTAGATCGCTTACGTGAGGTCGTTCGTGGGCAGATTGAAAGCCAATATGGTTCAGTGACACGTCAAAAAGTTAAGCGTCAAATTCTTGATGCTTTAGATGCTGATTATAATTTTGAGATTCCTGAAGAACTTTTAGAGGTTGAGTTTAACAATATATGGGCTCAGGTTAATGATGATTTGAAAAAGGCTGGGCGCAGTTTTGAAGATGAAGGTATTACAGAAGAAAAGGCACGTGAGGAATATCGTGTCCTTGCGCAGCGTCGTGTTCGTCTTGGTTTGGTGCTTTCTGAAATTGGAATGAAGGTTGGTGTTAAAGTTAGTGAGGATGAGCTAAAAGCAGCAGTTTTTGATCAGGTTCGCCAATATCCAGGACAAGAGAAAGAGATTATGGATTTTTTCCGTAAGACTCCGGAAGCTGTTGAAAATCTACGTGCTCCGATTTTTGAAGAAAAGGTCATTGATCATTTATTAGCACAGATAAAAGTCACAGATAAAGAAGTGACGGTTGAAGAGTTGATGAAAGAATATGACGAATCAGATGTCCCTGAAGAAAAGCAGGCAAAGAAAAAGTCTGAAGTGAAAGAAACGTCTACAGAGAAAAAACCAGCTAAGAAAAAGGCTCCTAAAAAAGCTTAATATTTATGCAAACAACACAAGCCCGATAAAATCGGGCTTGTGTTGTAAGATTTATATCCTAGGATTGCACTGAGAGAATGGTTTTAGATAAGCCATGAGTGAATTTTAAAATATTGGTAGTGGATTGGCAATGAGCATCATTGATACGCGTACTCCTGATTCTAAGCGTTTTATTTCTGGAGTTACAGGTGATTGGGAAGTCATCATTGGCATGGAAGTTCATGCGCAAATCATATCAAATTCAAAACTTTTTTCAGGAGCATCAACCAAATTTGGTGCAGAGCCGAACAATCATGTATCACTTATTGATGCAGCCATGCCAGGTATGTTGCCTGTTCTTAATCAAGAATGTGTTCGTCAAGCGGTTCGAACGGGGTTAGGATTAAAGGCGCATATTAATTTAAAATCTGTTTTTGATCGCAAAAACTATTTTTATCCAGATTTACCGCAGGGGTATCAGATTTCTCAATTTCGCTATCCGATTGTGGGAGAGGGAAAGATTATTATATCTGTTGGTCCAGATTCGAATGGCCAATTTGAGGATATTGAAGTGGGAATTGAGAGGTTGCATCTTGAACAAGATGCTGGAAAATCGATGCACGATCAACATCCAACAATGTCTTTTGTAGATCTTAATCGTTCTGGTGTTGCTCTTATGGAAATTGTTTCCAAGCCTGATATGCGCTCATCAGATGAAGCCAAAGCCTATATGACAAAATTGCGTACGATTGTTCGTTATTTGGGCACTTGCGATGGCAATATGGATGAAGGTTCTATGCGTGCAGATGTCAATGTATCTGTTCGTCGTCCTGGTGAAAATTTTGGAACGCGCTGTGAAATTAAAAATGTGAATTCTATTCGCTTTATTGGTCAAGCAATTGAATATGAAGCGCGTCGTCAGATCGCAATTTTAGAAGATGGAGGCGTCATAGATCAAGAGACTCGGCTTTTTGATGCCGCTAAAGGTGAAACGCGCTCTATGCGCTCAAAGGAAGAAGCGCATGACTATCGTTATTTTCCTGATCCTGATCTTTTACCGTTAGAATTTGATCAAGCATTTGTGGATGCTTTGGCAGCAGACTTACCAGAGTTGCCTGACGCTATAAAAGCACGTTTTGTTAAGGAAATGGGATTGACAGTGTATGATGCTTCCATTCTTGTGACAGAAAAGGCTATTGCTGATTATTTTGAAGAGGTAGCGCGTGGGCGTGATGGAAAAATAGTTGCCAATTGGGTGATTAACGACCTTTTAGGGGCTTTAAATAAAGATAATCGTGAGATTGAAGAGTCACCAGTATCGCCAAATCAATTGGGAAGCATTATTGATCTTATAAAAGAAGGAGTTATTTCTGGAAAAATTGCCAAAGATCTTTTTGAGATTATTTGGAATGAGGGGGGAGATGCACGCCAAATTGTAGAAGAACGAAATATGAAGCAGGTAACGGATACAAAGGCTATTGAAAGAGCTGTTGATGAGATCGTTGCCAATAATTCTGATAAAGTTGCGCAAGCAAAGCACAAACCTGCTTTAGCTGGTTGGTTTGTTGGACAGGTAATGAAAGTAACAGGTGGTAAGGCAAATCCCCAAGCTGTTAATGAATTGGTTAAGATGAAACTTGGCATAGATTAAATTTTATGGGGTGGAGAAGAAGCCATACATATGATATCTTCTTGAAATTAAAGGATAGCACGTTAACCTATCAATTGGAATTGTAGTTGAATTTACTAGTAACTTTTTCGATAATTTCAATCGTTAATAATTTTATTCCAACGATTAATTTCATGAACGCACTAAATGAATGGAATAGCAGATGGCTCGTTTTTTTAAGCAAATCTTCACATGGTGGAATGGCAATACCATTGGTACGCGTTTTTTCACATGGCGCAAAGGTAAGCGGATAGGGGAAGATCAATTTGGAAATATATATTATGAAGGAGGACTTCATAAGGATGGTTATCCGCACCGTTGGGTTATCTATAAAGGCTATTCTGAGGCCTCTACTATTCCACCAGGTTGGCATGGCTGGATTCATCATCGCTGTGAGTGTCCACCAACACAAGAGGATTATCATCCTTATGAATGGGAAAAGCCACATGTTGCCAATATGACAGGAACAAATGAGAACTATCGACCAAAGGGGGCTATCACCTCCAATGGAGAGCGTTCTTGTGTGCATGAAGATTATGATGCGTGGTCACCTAAAAAATAACATGTTTTAATGTGCGTGTGTATTTTTGTCTTATTTGACTCTATGTTATGAAAAGAATTATTTTTTAAGGTGCGATTGATTTTGATATGATGAGATTTTTTTTTATTGTTAGGGGCGAGGCATTTTTTTTATATTTTTTTTATGGAAATTTTAGTGTTTTTATCCTTAAATAATGGGGTGCGGGCTGAGCGTATTAGCAATGGAATTGCTGTTTTTGCAGGTCTTGACAAAATCACGGGACGGACCACACGTTTTGAAGTTACTCTTGGTAAAATTTATCAGTACGGCGCATTACAGGTAACACCACGTGCGTGTTATACGAGCTCTAAAGATGAACCCACGCGTACAACTGGTTTTGTTGAAGTCAATGAAGTAACATTAGATAAAAAAATACGGCGTATTTTTACAGGATGGATGTTTGCAGATAGTCCTGGTTTGAACGCTGTTGAGCATCCTATTTATGATGTGTGGTTAAAGGATTGCAAGCAGAATGCTCAAGATCTTCCTCTTCAATAATTAGTGTGTTATCTATTTATAATACATTGATTTATAATGGTCCTTTATCATTTTACAACTTAATAGCAAATTCCTATGATTACCTCATTTAATTTTTTTTATATTGAATAATCCAAACTATTCTCTTGCGCGTTACAAGTGGCGGATGTGTCAATAACACTGTCTAAAAAAGGAATAAAAAATTCCGTCATGAACTGTTTAAATTCAAAGATGCATCATTAGAATCAACATATTTTTTAAGTGTTTCATAAGAGACAGTTCTTGAATTATATCTGTTAAAGGTTGAAATGAAAGGCTTGTTTATATTTGTTAAAGAGATGAACTGACGCTTTTGCATGTATGTGGGAAACAGATTATCAAGTAAGTAATTTATCATGAAACACTAATTATTATATCTAGAGAACGCTGTATTGGTATTTTTCTCATAGAGATGTCGTTTTTCGTTCAAAGCGTAGAAGCAATGCAGGCCATATTAATGGAAAAATTGAGATTTAAGATTCTTTAAAGTTTATCAATCGAAGTATAGCTTGGTTAAAAAATGCAATAATCAATATATTTCTAGTAAGAAAATAATGTTTATATATTTTTATTATACACCACCTCATAAGTGAGTTTGTCTATTCGTAAGTTCTTGTATATTGCATGGTAACTTCACATTTAAGTAAGTAGGATACCACTAAGTTTGTAAATCATATTCTTGATATCCATGCTTTTTAAAATCTTTTGTATAAAATACACGTGTTTTCATATAGAGCTATTGAAAATTTAAAAAGGGGTTTCGAAGAGGCGTTGAGAAGATTCTGCATCACTGGGAATGGTATATTTATTTTGTATAAAGTATAACCCATTTTCTAAAAAATACGAGATTTTATACAATGAAAGTTTCTAGTCACCAACATAATGATGTTTCCCGATTGCCAAAACAACCTAAAGAACCCTTATTGAATGTTCCATTTATTATAGTTGTTTTGATAGCATTTTGTTTTTGTCTTTATTGCATTTCTCAGTATTATTTTTCTCATCATGTTTATGTTGAAAGCCTTGAGCTTTTTTCATTTATACCAGCATTGTTTAAGAGGGATCCTGTAGCATTTTGTTATACCATGGTGAGTTATTCATTTATGCATAGTAGTTTTAAACATATTGCTCTTAATATGGTTTGGCTTTTGGTTTTCGGCTCTCCTTTAGCAAGGCATTTTGGTGTTTTACGTTTTTTAATTTTTTGGGTGTTAACGGCAGTTATTTCTGTTTTGACTTATTTTACATTTCATCAAGAAAGTACCATATCACTTATTGGGGCGTCAGGTGCCGTATCTGGAATGATGGGTGCTATTGCACGTTACGGTTTTCCTAGTGGTAATCTAGCTGTCAATGCGCAGAACGAAAAACTTTTAGGACCTTTATTATCTGTCAAAAAAGCTCTGTGTTCTAAGGGGGGGCTTGTTTATATGAGTGTATGGCTGACGACTGATTTGATCATAGGTATTTCTTCTATTTTGTTTGAAGAAAATGGCATCTCAATAGCATGGGAAGCTCATATTGGCGGGTTTTTTGCGGGTTTTTTGTTGGTTGGTTTGTTTGATGTTTCACAAAAAATTAAAAACTAGAATCTAAGATATTGATGTGCCACATAAAGAGCTATTGTTGCTGCATTTGAAACATTTAATGATTTAATATTTCCAGGCATGTCAAGGCGTGTTAAAGCGCAAACGGTTTCGCGTGTTTTTTTACGTAAACCTTTACCTTCTGCTCCTAAAACAAGAGCAATTTTATTCCCTGTTAATGCTGTTTCTAGAGGTTGGTCACCTTCTGAATCGAGACCAAAGCTTGTAAAACCTGTTTGATGAAGTTCTTGAAGAGCTTCAGCAAGGTTTCGTACGGTAATATAATGAATCATTTCCAGAGCTCCAGATGCCGCTTTCGCAAGAACACCGCTTTCGTGGGGAGAGTGACGGCAAGTTGTAATAAGTGCTTTAGCTTTCAATGCAACTGCAGAGCGCATAATAGCGCCAACATTATGTGGATCGGTAATTTGATCCATGACAATGACCAGATCAGTATTGGTTAGTTCCGACAGTTTGCATGGTTTGAGGGGGAGAGTTTCCAAAACAATACCTTGATGAACAGCCTCACTTCCAACAAGCGAATCAAGATATTTGGGGGTGCATAATGTAACAGAGCAAGGATAATCTGATTCGGATATATTTAATCGTTTTAAGGCATTTTGTGTAACGTAAAGACATTTTAAAATTCTTTTTGGGTTTTCTAAAGCAGCCTGAACAGAATGAATGCCATAAAGATGGATGATCTCTTGCTGTAAAGAAGCAGCTTTCTTCTTTGGGTGTGTAAAAGATCGAGAAGGAGAGCCTTTTGTATCGCGATATCGGCGACGCAAACGAGCATAATGAGAATTTTGTGATGTTTTTTCTTTCATAGCTTCTTTATAACGTGTTAATAAGAAAAATAGAGAGAAAAAATCTATGATTTAAAATTATGAGCAGGAAATTTGTACAGAATTGTATTTATTCTGTTGACAGATACAATAGTAATCGTCATAACCACTTCGCAATCAGATTGAATTGAATGGGTATTCAAGATGGTTGTCGTGATGTCTCATTGCGCGACTTTATCGGTGTAATGGAGGGGTGCCCGAGTGGTTAAAGGGGGCGGACTGTAAATCCGTTGCGTATGCTACGTTGGTTCGAATCCAACCCCCTCCACCATTCATCGAAGGAGAGTTAGTACGTGGGTCATGCGGGTATAGCTCAATGGTAGAGCAGCAGCCTTCCAAGCTGAATATGCGGGTTCGATTCCCGCTACCCGCTCCAAATGATTATTGATGATTGGGCAAATAGGTATGATGGAGGATATTCCATTTATAGATTTGGTGGGGTTTTCCGTCTAAGAGTTGTGGTGATTCGGCTGTTTACAGTCTGGTCAGACTTAAGTTTTGCAGAACTGTCCCTAGGTGCTAATAAAATATAGGGAATAAAACAAGAGATTAATAGCAATGGCGAAGAGCAAGTTTGAACGAACAAAACCGCATGTTAATATTGGTACGATTGGTCACGTTGATCATGGGAAGACCTC
>NZ_JBHIPR010000046.1:0-1319 GCF_042196145.1 Bartonella sp. AP258QHHD | reverse complement strand
ACATGAAAAATGATGCCATGGCTATAAAGAACATAACAACTATAGAGAAAGCAAAAATGCAAATGAAAGCATTTGTTATAAGAGCGCGGTGCTATTAAGGTCGTTTAAATTAAAGCCCCTTATAAACAAAATTCACAAAAAATTTAAAATTCATTTAGTAACAAAATTGATAGGTTATAAAGTTTAAAATACGCATAATGAGAGCGTTTCTAAATATTATAAATGTATAGATNGAGAATGCATAAAAACAGCAAGGTTTTATAATCATAATGCAAATGAAAGGGTTGGTTATAAAGACCATCTCTATGAAAAGCTGTTAAGTTGCAAATGTGTTATAAAAAAAATTCACAAAAAAATTAAAATTCATTTAGTGAAAAAAACTGATAGGTTATAAAGTTAAAAATACGCACTATGAGAGCGTTTCTAAATATTATCAATGTATAGATTCAGAAAATAACGCAATCGTTTCATAAAACATATAATATAGCTTTAAAAGCACATAAATATAAAAGAAGAAATTAATAAGCATAAGATATTATCAATACACAACGTATTTAAAAAATAAGAAAAAATATCAAAAAGATAGAAATATTATTTGACAATAAATACGTATTTTGTTACACAAATAATCAAGTGATTAACAAACACTAAACATGTAGCGGATAGATTACGATACAATCTTTCCAAAGCTTTTAAAAACTGGCTATCTTTTATGCTTTAATTAGCATATATGATGATTTTGTCGGGTGTGCTTACACCATACAATACCCTTATGGGAAAAGTGTAAGCAACGGACTACATGCCGTGTTTGTTAACGCCCGACGCCCTTAAAGGGTTGTCAATAACAAACATATAAACATGTAGGTTTTAATTATGAAAAATATCTCAAACAACACCCCCGTTATCTCTAATATTGCAAATGAAACCGCGTCTGTNCATAACAGCGGACTAACGACCGTGTTTTTCAGCACCCGGCGCCCTTATGGGCTGTTAATGAAAAATTTTAATTTCGTTAGGAAAAAACTATGAAAACTATAGTAAAAAACACCCCCGTTATCTCTAATATTTCAAATGAAACCGCGCTTGCTAATCAACAAGAGCCTGCAAAAAAATACGAATTTATTGATGATTGTGAATATATCGATGGTCATTTCTTAACTCGAATTAGAGCCTTAAGAGATTTTGATGATGTCAAAAAAGGCGATTTAGGGGGGTATATTGAAAATGAAAGCAACTTATCTCATGAAGGTAATTGCTGGGTGTATAATAAAGCTCGGGTCTTTCAAAATGCACGCGTCTTTGGAAATGCTAAAGTAAAA